>JAJYGB010000134.1 GCA_021785235.1 Bacteroidota bacterium | reverse complement strand
ACCGAGGGGGAAGCGTCGACGTGAGCGATGAAACCGATAGCCGGAATCTTCTCCGCATCTTCGTCGGAGAGGTTGGACGGAAGCGTCGCGTAGACGTAGCAATGCTCTTCATCAAACCGTGCGTCCCGGAACCCGAGCTCCTGAAGCTCTTTTAACAGAATTCTCGCGAGGGCGAATTGTTTCCGAGTGCTCGGAACCTCCCGGACATCCTCTTTGGATTGTGTATCGATCCTGACGTATTTCAGGAGCCGGTCGACCACTGCCTGCTTGATCCAGTTCTCGTCTACCTGGCCTACGGATATCCCTGCAAAAAGGAAAGTAGCCAAAAGAATCAATAGTGTCTTCATGACATGCCTCCTGACAAGTCGCTGTAACCGCTTCTACGTATGAAAAGAGCTTCACCGACCGGATCAAAATGGAAAAAGGCTGCCCCGCATACAGGAACAGCCTTTGGACAGCTTAACCGAAGGTATTGAAACCTTCGCAAGGTTAACCATCTACGTCCCTGAGCTGTAATCCGTCTGGTACTTAACCTGCTCAGGTGTAAGCTTGTCAATCTTGAATCCACCTGTTCTCAGCTTCACCATGGCGATTTCCTGGTCCTGCTCGGCCGGGATATCGTGGACTTTGTTCTCGAGCCTCTTGCCCTTCTTGTGAAGTTCAACGATCCTGAGCTGTGACATGAACTGGTTTGCGAACGACATATCCATCACCTCCGACGGGTGGCCCTCGGCTGCGGCAAGGTTGACAAGCCTTCCCTGTGCCAGCACGTAGATTCGCCGGTCATCCTTCGTAGTGTACTCCTCGTTGTTCGGGCGGACTTCGAGGACTTTCTTGGTGACCTTCTTGAGGTCATTAAGATTCAATTCGCAATCATAGTGGCCCGTATTGCAGACGATCGCGCCGTCTTTCATCTTCTCGAAATGACGTTGCACGACTATGTCTTTCACGCCTGTGGCCGTCACGAAGATATCGCCGACCTTTGCGGCTTCGTCCATCGTCATGACTCTCATCCCATCAAGCGTCGCCTTCAAAGCTGCCGTGGCTTTTACCTCTGTGACGATCACGTTCGCGCCGAGTCCCTTTGCGCGCATTGCCACTCCTTTGCCGCAGTGGCCGTAGCCCGCCACGACGAAGTTCTTTCCGGCAAGGAGGACGCTCGTTGCCCTGATGATGCCGTCAATGGTCGACTGGCCCGTGCCGTACACATTGTCGAAATCCCATTTCGTCTCCGCGTCATTGACAGCGATAACCGGGTACCTCAACGCGCCGTCGTCTGCCATGGCACGCAGCCTGTGGACTCCGGTGGTCGTTTCTTCGGTTCCGCCGAGGATTGTGCCATCGGCAAGCTCCGGATATTTATTATGAACGGTGAAAATAAGATCGGCTCCGTCGTCCAGCGTAAGATTCGGTTTCATTTTGATCGTTTCGTCGATTGCCCAGTAAAATTCCTTAACCGACATCCCATGCCAGGCGAAGATGGAAATCTTTTCGTCCGCCAGCGCAGCTGCAACAGAATCGTTTGTCGAAAGAGGATTGCAGCCGCTCCAGCTGACCTGCGCTCCGCAAGCCGCAAAAGTCTTGACCAGCACCGCTGTTTCCTTCGTGACATGAAGGCAGCCGGCAATCTTGTAGCCTTTAAACGGCTTCGACGCACTGTATTTTTCCTTCAGAGCCATCAACACGGGCATTCTTGATTCCGCCCAGCCGATTCTTTTCTTCCCCTCTTCGGCGAGGGACATATCGCGTACTTTGTAAAGTCCTTTTACTTCATCCATCTAAGAATTTCTCCAGACTTTGATTTCAGATTCTTCTTTTTATTACCTGACGGCGGCCAGCAGAGCATTCACGAGGTCGAGTTTCTCCCAGGTGAATTCCTTCTCGGATCGCCCGAAATGTCCGTATGCAGCGGTCTTTTCGAATATCGGCCGGCGCAGATCGAGATGTTTCGTTATACCCATCGGCGTGAGGTTCATTACTTTTCCTATTATCGTCCCCAGCTCGACGTCGGACACGCCCTTCGCGGTTCCCTTGGTGTCGACGAGCACGGAGACAGGTTCGGCCACGCCGATCGCATAAGCAAGCTGGATCATGCACTCTTTGGCAAGGCCGGCAGCCACGATGTTCTTGGCGAGATATCGCGCCGCATAGGCCGCACTACGGTCGACCTTCGACGGATCTTTGCCGGAGAACGCGCCGCCGCCGTGGGGTGCGTACCCGCCGTATGTATCCACAATTATCTTCCTGCCGGTAAGACCGGTATCGCCGTGAGGCCCGCCGATCTCGAATCTCCCTGTCGGATTTATATGATACTCGGTGGCCTTGGTCAGGAATTTCTCAGGAATGACTTTCCCGATAATATACTTCTTCACATCTTCCGCGATCTTCTTCTGCCATTGAGCTTCGCTCTTCCCTTTCGGCTCCGGATCATGCTGAGTGGACACGACGACCGTATTTACAGTTATTTTTCCACCTTCATGGTAGGCAACGGTAACCTGGCTCTTCCCGTCCGGGCGGAGGTACGGCATCGGCGATTTCTCCTTCATCCTTCTCACTTCGGCAAGGCGCCGTGTAATCCTGTGAGCAAGAGCGATCGGCAGCGGCATGAACTCATCGGTCTGATCGCAGGCATAGCCGAACATCATTCCCTGGTCACCGGCACCGCCGCTCTCGACTCCCCGGCTGATATCGGCGGACTGCGAATGCATCACGTTTATGACGCCGCATGACTCCGCGTCAAATTTGTAGCGGATATCGTTGTAGCCGATCTTGCTTATCACCCTTCGAGCGATGTCGGCCACGTCTATTTTTGACCTCGCCGCTTCAGTCGTGGTCACTTCTCCGCCGATGACGACGAGACCGGTTGTCACGTAGGTTTCGCAGGCGACCCTTGAGTTCGGCTCTATTGCCAGGTGCGCGTCCAACACCGCATCGGATATCTGATCGCAAATTTTGTCAGGATGCCCTTCAGTGACTGATTCCGATGTGAACAGTTTGTACATTATTTCTCCGATAGTTTGTTATAAAAAATCTATCTCAGTCGAATCGCCCGCGTTGACCCGCTTGAAGCTCCCCTTTAGTTGAGCATTCTGTCCTACGATCGATCCTTCAAGAAGCGAGTTCTGTATCGATGCACCGGAGCCGATGATCGAATCCCTGATAAGGGAATCGACTATCTGGACATCCGAATCGATCGTCGCATCGGGGCCGATGACGGAATTGGAAATTTTTGCCGTGTCCGCTATGTAAACCGGCGGGATAATTACCACATTGTCCCGCTTCCTGAAATGACGGGTCTTCTTCAGCAGATGGCGGTTAGTCGAGAGCAGAGTCTCCGGCTTCCCGCAGTCGTACCACCCGTCCACTTCGAAATATTTTATGATCTCTCCCCTGTCGAGCATTATCTGAAGAGCGTCGGTCAACTGGTACTCGTTTTTTGTCTTGATGTTCTTGTCGATGGTTTCACTGATCGCGGTCTCCAGTGCCAGAGGCGACCTGATGTAGTACAATCCTACTAAAGCCAGGTTCGATGTCGGCTTGTCGGGTTTCTCAATCAGCCTCTTCACTCTGTCGCCTTCCACTTCGGCGACGCCGAACCTCCTCGGATCATCGACCCCCTTGACACCGATGCTCGAATATTCACTCTTCAGAAGCGGAGCCAGGTCGACATCGAAGACAGTATCCCCCAGGATGATAAGGAGGGGCTCGTCGCTGTGGTCACCCGACAATGCGACATGGGCGGCATGTCCGAGCCCAAGTCTCTCTTCCTGGTAAACGAACTTGAAATTGGTCTTCCTGTAGCTGGAACGGAGGTATTCCTCGACCATGTCGCCCATATATCCGACTACGACCGAAATATCCTTTATGCCGATGTCCGTCAGATGATCAACGATATGGCCAACGATGGGCTTACCGCCGACATTGAGCAACACCTTCGGAAGAGAATATGTATGTGGACGCAGACGTGTTCCCACCCCTGCGACGGGGATCAATGCTCTCATTCTTTCAAGATTCTTGTTGTGGTGAAAATTTAACACTCAGCGGCGGAACTTGCAAAGACGACCCGCCGGCATGCTCCCCGCGCCGGCCAACGCAATTTGACCGGGCTTCCGCGGCTACGGAAGGGTTTCATATTATGACGGCTCCTTTTAAGCCGTATAAAATGGAGAATCGAATGCGTCTCGGGCAGCTGCCGCTTAACGAGCTTCATTGTTTCTTTAGCCTTTTTTTGCGAATTTTCTTCACAGAGTTGGAATC
>JAJYGB010000593.1 GCA_021785235.1 Bacteroidota bacterium | reverse complement strand
CCAGAAATGATTTGAGATCTGCGGGCTTTGAAGGAAGCGCGTTGTGGTACCAGGCCACGGCCGCGTAAGTCGGCATGTACAGGATGTACGGCAGGTCGTTTCCGGGCGCGAACGCCAACGTCTCAAAATTCCAGACGGTCGAAAGGAAGATGATACCGTTCAGCTGTATGCCGTCCTGCTCGTATAGATAATCCGAAACTGCGGCGTTCCGTGTCGTCCCGTAGCTTTCTCCGAAGAGAAATTTCGGCGAATTCCATCTGTTGTATTCGCCGAGGTATTGAAATATGAATCCGCTGACCGCCTTCGCGTCTTCATCGATGCCCCAGAACTCCGAGCCTTTTGCTTTTCCGACGGGCCTGCTGAAACCGGTGCCGATCGCATCGATTATGACAAGGTCGGTGACATCGAGAATGGAATTTGTATTGTCCTCCAGCTGGTAAGGAGCAGGAGGCGTCGCATGCGGGTCGTTGAGCACTATTTTCTTCGGGCCGAGCGCACCCATGTGCAGCCACATCGAAGACGAACCCGGTCCGCCGTTATACGCGAATGTCACCGGTCGGGTGGAAGGATCTGTTACTCCGTCCTTCGTGTACGCGGTGTAACCGAACAAAGCGATCGGCTTGTCTTCGTGATTCCTGAGGAGCATCGTGCCCGTCGTAGCAGTATAACGGATAAGTTTGCCGTCTATCGTTATCGAATGCTGTGTCGAGACGAGAACTGGCTTTGGAATCTCTGATTCGCTGGAATCATTCTTTGCCTTCATCTCGTGCCCCTCCTGCGCGAAAAGCGGCGCCGCGGCAAGGGTGAAAGCCAGAACGATTACAGATAGGGGTTTGTACATTTGGTCCTCCTTGTTCAAGTGAAAAGCAGTAAAAAAATCTACCTTATATGGATTCTAATTTCAACAAATCGTGTTTCGATAACGCATTTCACTAGTCGTCTGAATTATTCAAACACGAATCGCGCTAATGAATAATAGCTGATCACGGACCACGAATATCACGAATACCTTTTCATCCAATTCGTACATCCAGCCATCATTTCACTTGTGTCATTACTGCCATGCTGTATCCTGTCTGACAAATGGGCTCATTTATTACGCCGCAATTTTCAAATTCTCTTCGTTGAGTCTCAACGCAACGCCATGATAATGAAGGCCGCAATCGCGAGCGACACGGCAGCGTATGAGACGGGACTTAAAACCTCCTTCAAAACCAGCAGTCCGAGGACGTTGGAAAGGACGATTGAGACCGCGCCAAAGAGCGCCATGGTCTTGCCTAATTGGACGGTCGTGAACACATAAAGTTGCCCAAACATCGCCACTGTCCTGATGGCAAAGTAGACGGCGAACCACAGGCTCAGGAATGTGGCGACGGAAAAGCCGTATTTTCTCATATATGTCCTCGCAATGACGTCGCCTGTGCTGAAGAGCAGCTGTGAGCCTACGAGTATAATTACGGACCAATTCATAGCTTTTTGAACGAAATTTAACATATAAGGCCCACCTTTGGAAACTCTGTCTTCAATTTGACTCCGGAAGGGATCATGGGTACAACCACATCGCGGGGAGGGAGTCCATAAAACAGTCTGATTCGCATCGAGCCGGTCCCTGGCTCACTGAAATATCTTCCTGTCATTTGTGTTATAGGCACATGATTTTTCTGAGGTACAACTAATTCACAACAAGGGGACGCGGTGGTCTCTTCGGGTGGTGAAATCGATACTTAAGTTGATTAAACTCTTCAGACGTGATACCGCTCAAATCGTAGTCGACATTCGCAGTACAATCTGTTACAGCAAACTCTAGAGGAGATCTTTCATGCGGCTGCTTAAATTCGCCCCCATCGTTCTCGCTTTCATCCCATTCCTTTTCAACGGTTGTACCAGCATGCTCCTCGTCAAGAGCGAGTGGGGCGGTGACAAGATCCTGGTCGACGGCAACGACAAGGACTGGGGTGACACTATGTTTTACATCCCCAGCGCGCAACTCACGGCGGGTGTCAGGAACGACGGGAATTACCTTTATATGATACTGAAGACCACCAACCGCAGACAGTCCTTCCAGATCATGGGACTCGGACTCACCGTATGGTTCGACCCCTCCGGGGGAACCGGCGAGAAGCTCGGCATTCACTTCCCTATCGGACGTACTCCGGGAGGAGATTTCAACAGGCAGCAGGATAACCGGCAGGTGGAGAACTCCAGCTTCGTCATGAGAAGCCCGAACGACCTGGAACTCCTCGGCGTGAATGAGAACGGCCCGGTGAGGATGACTGTCGCGGATCTCAAAGGGATCCAGCTGCAAATGAGAAATACAGGCGACGGAATTATTTACGAGATGAGAGTGCCGTTGCATTCGTCGGCGGAGGACCCCTATGCAATCAACCCGAAGGGGAACCAGATAGGCGTCGGCTTCATCGGTGGAAAGTTTGAATCGCGCGGGTCATTCGAAGGACGCGGAGACAGAAGAGGAGGGCGCGGCGGAGAAGGGATGCCCGGCGGTGAAGGCGGAGAGGGCGGAGAAGGCGGCGAGATGCCCGGAGGAATGGAAGGAGAAGGTGGCGGCCCAAGAGGCGGCTATTCCCGCGAACCGGGCGAGCAGCGTCAGGCTCCGAAGCAAATCGACTTCTGGCTGAAAGTGAATCTCGCGACCGGTACCCCACAGGCACCGCCGGTTAACTAAGAAGAGTTTGCTTCTTTAGATGCGAAGTTAGAGAGGTTGATCCCTTCCGGGAAACCGGCGACAAGATCGAAGGTCCGAGCCACTGTGCAAGTCGCCAACCATAGCGGCGGAGGTCCAACTTCCTGCCGAATCAACCTCCCTTTTTTCTTACCGCAGATTCTGTAATCACTCCCGACCGCTCACAGTCACCGATCGCAATTGGATTTTCTCCGCCGTGCATAAGCTCGTCCGGGACTACTCGTTGTGCTGACGCGGTACACCGCTCAGCGCTGATTATTCCCGAATTTCCCGCAGTTTTGGTGTTTGCTTTATTCTATGGGATGGTTATTTTCAACGGTAGGAATCATGGGACGGGAAGCACTTACTAGGAATCGGAATTCCGTACGCGCCTGCGGGCATGCCTGCGACGGAATTTCCCAAAAACGAATTCAGAAACGAAAATGACAGCATCGGTTCAAGACCGCCTCCGACTGAATATTCTTCTCGAAGACATCAACGAGGATCAGTTCGATTCCATTTTGCCCCACCTCCGGGAACGCCATTATATGCCGGGGGAAATCATCATGGAAGACGAAAGCGAAGAAGCTGGCGTTTTCCTAATACTCGAGGGGCGGGTTAAGCTGACGAGGCGGACGAAATTCGGCGACGAGTTCAGGCTCGCACTCCTTCATCCCGGTGATTTCTTCGGCGAAATATCCCTCATCGACGGCCGCCCCAGGACAGGCCGGGTCACCGCGGTCGACGATACCACGACCTACATCCTCGGCAAGCGCGACTTCGACAAGCTGCTGGAGGAAAGCCATCCCTTCGCCCTCCGGCTGCTTCTTGTCACCTCGATCAGGCTCAGGTCCCAGAACAATCATTTCATACAGGAACTCGAGCACACTACAAGACACCTGGTAACCGACATAAGACGGCTGGAGCGCATCATCGACGCTTCCAAGATGATCAACTCCACTCTGGACCTCAATGAACTCCTCAAGGTCATCCTGGATATTGCCGTCAAGATAGTCGACGCTGACAGCGGCACCGTCTATCTCATCGACGAGAAGAAGGGCGAACTGTGGTCAAAGGTGCTCGAAGCCTCCGAACCGATTACCATCAGGCTTCCGATCGGCAAGGGGATTGCCGGCTACGTCGCGGCAACCGGCGACACGCTGAACATACCGGACGCGTACCTCGACGCGCGGTTCAACCCCGAAGTAGACAAGAAGACCGGCTACCACACGAAGACGATCCTGTGCATGCCGATGAAAAACAAGGACGGGAAAATAGTCGGCGTCTTTCAATTGCTCAACAAGCGCGAGGATGCGTTCACGTCGGAGGATGAGAACTCCATTAACGCGCTTTCCGTTCATGCGGCGCTTGCGATAGAGAAAGCCAGACTCTACGAGGAAGAACGAAGCAAAATCGCGCTTGAGAAGGAACTATCGGCCGCGCATACAGTACAGGTCGGTCTGCTTCCCAGTGAAATTCCTTCAATCGAAGGGTACGAGTTCGCCGCCAGATCCATTCCGGCAAAATCGGTGGCCGGAGACCTTTACGATTTTATTACACTTGAAAACGGAAACCTGGCAATCTCC
>JAJYGB010000126.1 GCA_021785235.1 Bacteroidota bacterium | reverse complement strand
CGTACTATCCCAAGACCTGGGGCTACATAGTCTGCCCGACGAACGGTCGGCCGTATGGTTTTGACTGGGAAGATTGGGGGAGGATGGACGCGCTCCAGGTGCTTCACATAGCGAAGTCCACGCTCAACTTAGACCCGAGCCGGATTTATTTGACTGGCCATTCTATGGGAGGACATGGCACAATCATAAACGGCGCGACGTACCCCGACCAATTCGCCGCGATCGGCGCCAGCGCCGGTTGGATTAGCTGGTGGACTTATGTGTTCCACCACGATACCGCATCGACCCCCATGGCTTTGATGCTGCGTAGGGCGACAATGCCACTGAACACCTACAAATTGAAGGAAAACTACAAGCAGCTCGGCGTGTATATACTCCAGGGAAGCGACGACGACAATGTCCCGATCACTGAATCGATCAGCCTCTCCGATACGCTCAGTAAATTCGATAAGGATTTCGTCTTTCACGAGCAGATGGGCGTTGGCCACTGGTGGGGCTTGGGTGACCAGGCGGGAACCGACTGCGTCGATTGGCCGCCGATGTTCGACTACTTCGCCAGGCACGCCCGGCCCGGTGAGTCGAGGATACTGAATATAGATTTCACCACCGCGAGTCCGGGCGTATCCGCGAAGGATTACTGGCTTACCATCGACGCGCAGGAAAGGCAGCTTGAGCCGAGCAGAGTGATCGTGCGCTTCATACCGTCGCGCAACAAATTCATCGGGACGACTGAAAACGTCAGGACTCTTTCGTTCGATCTTAAAATGGCCGATAGGACAAAGCCGTTCGTTGTCGACCTCGACAGCACTTCGCTCGACAGTTTCACTGTCGCGTCGGATGCTCAGAGATTGTGGCTGGTTAAGAACTCGGGCAACTGGAGCGTGGCGGCTCAGCCTCCGGCTGGTGACAAAAACCCCGACCGTTACGGGACGTTCAAGGACGCCTTCCGCCACGATGTCGTTTTTGTCTTCGGCACACACGGGACCAGGGAGGAAAACGATTGGGCCTTTGACAAGGCGAGGTTCGACGCGGAATATTTCTGGTATCAGGGCAACGGCTCCATCGATGTTGTCTCAGACAGGAATTTCGATCCGGCCGCCTACGCCGACAGGAACGTGATCCTGTATGGAAACGAGAAGACGAACTCGGCCTGGGATAAAGTTCTTGGTAGTACACCGGTGACCGTTACGGAAGGAGAGTTGACCTTCGGTAGGAAAGTGATGAAAGGGCCAGGCTACGCTTGCCTGATGGTAAGACCCAGAAAGGGAAGTGTTACCAGAAGCGTCGGCATAGTGGCCGGGACTGGAATCACTGGAATGAGAATGACTTATGCCGTCCCGTATCTCCAGCCGGGCTTTGGACTTCCGGATGTGACAATCCTTGACAGGAATGATGCTGATAAGGGCAACTTCGGCACAAAAGCAGCCGGATTCTTCGGATTGGACTGGTCGGTGGATAACGGGGAGTTTGTCTGGCGCTGAGGATGAAACCGGGTCTTGAAACAATTCAAAGCGTGAAACCTGCGGCATCTTGTACCATAAGATGTGATTTCTTAGATTTCATGCAGTGCGAGTCAAGAAAAATGGGTAAGAACGGCTAATCACCATGCAAACAGGAGACCTGAAGCTAGTCAAGAGCATAAACGACCGCCTTGTGCTCAATCTCATCAGGGTGAACAAGATTATGTCGAGCTCTGACCTGGTGAAAATTACAGGTATGCGGCCATCGACGATTTTCAACATCCTCAAGGATATGGCTGCCAGGTCGCTTGTCATAAACCTGGGCAAAGGAGAATCCACCGAGAAGGGGGGAAAGAAGCCTTATCTGTGGAGCCTGAACAATAAAGCCGCTTACGCTCTCGGCGTCGACGTCGAAGTCGGCGAACTTACCGCGGTGATCCTTGACTTCTGTGCTGAAATAGTCGCTAAGAAAATATATAAGATAGACAAGTTTGAGACTCTTGATGAGCTCGTTCACCATATCACAGTCATTGTGGAAGACATCCTTTCCGAGTCGAAGGTTGACAGAGACAATGTGGTCGGACTCGGGGTCGCGGTCGCCGGTATAGTTGATAACAATACCAATCTCGTGGTAATGACAGATGTCTTCCAGGAAATGAATGTCCCAATGTTGGACGCGCTCAGGAAGCATTACTCTTTTCCCGTTATCGTGGAAAATAACGCGAACGCGTCGGCGGTCGGAGACAAGTGGATAGGTGTAGCCCGCGAAAGCAAAAATTCCATGACGGTTCTCATGGAGTTCGATAGAAACGTCCACGGTATCGGGATAGGGATTATTATTAACGAAGAACTCTATCGTGGATCGTCGTTCTGTGCCGGGGAACTGAATATGCCGATGTCCGATCTCGTGGAAATGCTGACGAACGTCAGAAGTAAGCTGTACGAGGGGACGGTTCTCAAACAGTACGACCCATCTCCGGCGACGATCGATACCAGGATCATGATTGACGCGGCGAAAAAAGGAGACCCCGTTGCAATCTCGTTCTTCAATAGGCTTGGTTACTCGACAGGAAGAAGGATCAGTCCGATAATTGCCGTACTGAATCCCGATATGTTGATCATATCCGGAGACCTTGCTGAACTCGGCGACTTGATAATATCTCCAGTGAGGCAGGCAATAGAGATCGATACGCTCTCTAATACCAGTGCGATCCTGAAGGTGGTTACGAGTTCACACGGTCACTATTCTGTTGCGATGGGCGTGGCGTCGATAATACTTGGAAGCCATTTCAAAGTTCCCGATGTCCGCTCTCTCAATTCAGTAATTGGGAACAGGATAAGCCACAAGATGGCGCCCATATTATAATCGTCCCTTCTCCGTATCTGCCTGCAATTCCCCGATGAACCTATCGTTTTCTCAAAGCCAATTCGAGTGTAAGTTTTTAGAAAAAGTAAACACCGGTTTTTTCCCCATCTCCTGACTAGACTATCATCATTGAGAAATTGCGGGTCCGTTAAATGGGTGAGATTGGCGGCTTATCCTGTGAAAGCCGCCGCTGACGCCTCTCGCGCATCTGACCGGAAAGTTTTTCTTGTAAATAAACCAAAGCCACGTTAGATTTCTTGCGTGAGTCGAGTTGTCCTCTGCGGCTGCTGCTTGGCATGTGCATGCCGGATGATCGGGGCTAATTCGCCTGGTATAAAGACCTGGTTCGGGATTTCTCTGGCGCAGCCGGCTCACAAGGATTGCCCCTTCGTAGTGTGTTTCGTTATATAAGGCCCCGTGTCGATATTACAGGCAGAATTCTCCCGAAATACTCCTAAAGACTCCGTCCGGTGCTTGCTGGGCTGCGTGTTCAAAAGACAAATCTGAAGAAAGCAATATGAAAGAGACCATATCAAAAGTGGAAGAAAAGGCTCTGAGCCTGTCGGGTCAGAAGCTGATATACAAACCCACCGAGAAGGTGGGAGTGATCACCGTAGAGAATTTTCCGATGCTCGGAAAGTTGACCGCCTTAAGGTTTCTCGAGTGGGTACAGAATAACCCGGGCGGAGTGGTCTCTCTTCCCACAGGAAAAACACCCGAACATTTTATTAGATGGGTGGAGCACTACCTGAGCGGTTGGTCCGACTCCGCCGTGTCGAAGGAATTGGAGACAAATGGGGTCGATCCTTCAAAGAAACCTGACATATCATCGCTTCACTTCGTCCAGATCGATGAGTTCTATCCGATCAACCCCGAACAGCATAATAGTTTCTTCTATTACGTGAACAAGTTCTACATAGACGCTTTCGGTTTCGATGAAAAAAAGAAGATGCTAATCGACTGCAGCAAGCTGGGTCTTCCGAACGGAAAGAAACTTGAGGAAGTCTGGCCCGATAACAAAGTTGACCTCACACTCAGATTCAGGCAGGCGAAGAGTTCGCAGGAGCGTCTTCAACAGAGCGTTCTGGAAAATGTGGACCAATGGTGCGCTGAGTACGAGGAGAAGATTCGGGACCTGGGCGGTATCGGTTTCTTTCTGGGTGGGATCGGACCGGACGGACACATAGGTTTCAACATAAGGGGGTCAGATCTTAATTCTACCACAAGGCTCACTCCGACCAACTATGAGACGCAGGCTGCTGCGGCAACCGACTTGGGCGGGATTGAGGTTTCCAGGACCAGGCATGTGATAACGATCGGGCTTAGTACCATTACCTACAACCCTGACTGCACCGCCATAATAATGGCAGCGGGGGAAGCCAAGGCTCAGGTTGTCGCCGATGCCGTTCAGCACAATAGGCATGTGCGCTATCCGGCGACC
>JAJYGB010000516.1 GCA_021785235.1 Bacteroidota bacterium | reverse complement strand
TTTTTCTGCTCTCAATCGCCTCCGATGAAGAAACTCTGCGAGCTCCTTCACCCGCGCAACCTCCTCTTCGTGACTCATGTCCGTCAGGTAACCGCGTTTGACGAGGGCATCCGTCGTTGCCGACGAAATTCCATTCGACCTGCCTGCGGGTTCGAAGTGTTTGAGGTATTCCACTACATTCGGTTGCACGAGGTCGACGGCCCCGGTATAACCGTGAACGAGAAGATATTCCCCGGACCCGGGAAGTCTCAAATATATTATATAATCTGATATCCTCATCGATTTTCGGTACACGCCCGCACAAACTGTAAAGACAACAAGCATGCCGGGAAGAACCGTGTTGCTTATACTTAACCGGCCGTCCTGCAAGATGAAATTTCATGTTTGAGAAATCCAACGGTGACGCTGTCTCAAAAATGAAATGGATATGACAATGGGGGATTTCTCTTGCTTGGTTCTTCCAGCTGGCATCATCCTTTGCCTCTGCGTATAGCGCGATAAACTGTGGCGCGTGAAACGCCGAGTTGTTCGGCTGCTTTATGAACGTCGCCTTCGTTTTCATTCAGAACGTACCTGACATACGTGGCAGTGAAGCAAGCAAGTGTTTTCCTCAGATTCGACGCATCCCTGCACGTGATCATTCCACAATAGTCGAGTAATGACCGCGGCAAATGTCCGGCATCGATCACGGAAGCCTTTTCCGCGGCCGAGGCTACGGCGTAGTCGACCATGTTTCTCAATTCCCGGATATTGCCCGGAAATGGATAGCATAATATGAGTTCGATAGCCTTCCCGGAAAACTTTGCGGGAGAACCGCTGAGACTAATGAAGTGTGTGAGAAGATCGGGGATGGCGTCTCTTCGTTGCCTGAGCGGCGGCACCTCTATCACAAAAGTGTTTATGCGGTAGAGAAAGTCCTTCCTCAGAAGCTGACCGTTGTTCAGTTCGGTAATTGACCGGTTAGAAGCGCTGATCAACCGGAAGTCTGCGGTCTTCGCCGTCGTGTTGCCGACCTGATAATATTCTTTTGTCTCGATTACCCGAAGGAGTTTCGTCTGCATTCCGGACGGGACTTCTGAGATCTCGTCCAGGAAGAGCGTACCGCAATTGGCAATTTCTATGAACCCCTTCTTCGATTCCGTTGCACCGGTAAAGGCTCCCTTCGTATGCCCGAACAGCTCACTCTCAAAGAGTGTGCTGGCAATTGATGCACAACTGACCGGAACGAAAGCCATGTTTCGCCTCGCAGAGTGCTGATGAATGGACCTTGCGAGAACTTCCTTTCCGACCCCCGTTTCACCAACTATCAGAACCGGTGCGTCACTCCGTGCCGCAAGTTTCCCCTTTTCATATGACGCCCTGTCATAGGACTCCTGCTCCCACATGCTCCCTCCGTCGTGTCAAACTATTATCCGAACTGTCCGGTTTCAAACCAGCAACTGCAGGCAGGCTTTGCTCTGAAGAGTAACGCCGTCCTGACCCACATCAACCCTAACTTAGCTATCTCGCAAAAATATAGCCGCAGCCGGCTCCATTGTCAACATGACGGGAGGGTGGGTGGTGCCCCAATTCGGTGGGTGCATCACATGAGAAAAGTAAAACCGCAATGGCCGCAATTCATTCATGAGAGCAGCGGAAAACCGCTTTGCGCCCCCAGCGAGAATTATCCGACCGATCTCTGCGCGCTCGTACTATCGAGGAATTAAAAGGGAATTGGCATTCCGGCGGTACATGGGCTGAGACACGTGACCATCCGTAGCGCGGCAAGAGCCGTTAGGCAATAGCTGTTCATAGACCCTGCCGGAAGGTGTCATATCCAAGCCGGTGTATCGCGCGAAGCTTACCCGGATCTTTTTGATTTCCGCCTCAGAGATGAGTCGGCCGTTCACCTGTGAAAAACATTTTCCTTAGCATGGTCTGTCTTCCGCCATTTCGTTATGACGACAAGGCGGCGAAATCCTCATCCGACAGTTCCACGTTGACTGCCCCGAGGTTTTCCTTTAAGTGCTGAACCGAGCTTGTACCCGGAATGATCACCATGTTCGGCGCCCGCTTGAGCAGCCAGGCAAGAGCTATCTGTGCCACAGTAGCGCGGTACTTCTTCGCGAGAGCGCCGATTTTATCTTTCATCTTGTCAGGGCCGGAAGCAAGCGGGAACCATGGAATGAAGGCGATGTTCTTCTCCGCGGTGTAGTCGACCACGTCTTCCCATTTTCTTTGACCCAGGTTGTACATGTTCTGCACCGAGACTATCGGCACGACTTTCTGCGCTCGCTCGATGCCTTCAACGTCGATTTCGGACAGACCTACGAAGCGGATCTTTCCGGCCTTCACCGCGTCCACCACCGGGCCGAGCGTTTCCTCGACCGGCACCTTGGGGTCTATGCGGTGGAGCTGCCAGAGATCGATCCTGTCCCGCTTCAATCGCCTCAGGCTTCCCTCAATGCATCCCCTGATATACTCCGGACGTCCGTTCGGTATCCACTGTCCCGGGCCGGGGCGCTCGAGTCCGCCTTTTGTAGCCAGGACAAATTTCTCGTAGTACTGACCCAGTGCTTCCTGTATCAGGACTTCACATGTATGCGGGCCGTAGGAATCGGCAGTGTCGATGAAGTTCACGCCCGCATCCACCGCGGTCTTGAGCACTTCCTTGGCAGTGTTTCGGTTGGGAGCGTCTCCCCAAACACCTTTGCCGGTAAGCTGCATCGCCCCGTATCCCATGCGGTTGATTTCGATTTGTCCCGCGAGTAAGAATGTCGGTAAATTGTTGGTTGTCATTTGTTCTTCTTTCATTGGGCTTAATCCCATCTCTGTATTTCGATTATGTTTCCGTCCGGATCGGCTGCGTAAACAAACGTCAGCTTGCCGACTCCGGTCACTTCATGCGTCACGATTTCTCCCAGGGCAGACCCGCCGTGCGAGGTGACCGCCTCAAGGGTCTTCCGGACATCGTCAACACGAAACGCGATATGACCGAATCCCTTCCTGTTCGCCGCGGGGGATCCGGATCTCTCCAGCATCGCCTCGTACGAATATATTTCCAGAGTAGGGCCATTCTCTCCGCCACCCGGAAGCCTGATATGCATTCCTTCCAGGCGGGCGTTTTGTACCGCGGTTCCTTTTTCAAGCCATTCGCCGGAAAGGTCCCTTGCCGGTGGAACGGGTTTGCAGTCGAAGACCTCGATGTAGAACTCCGCAAGCTTGCGCCAGTTGCAGCTTATTATGTTTGTATGAGCGTAGGTTATCGACATACCGTTATCTCCAATTCAGGGCCGCAAAAATTCTTTGCATGAATATAACCCTCTTCTGCGGCCATTTTAATTCGGTTATTGAGCACGGGAGGTACCGCGAGATCCGGTATTTATGGCGAATGATAGTTGTATTGCTTAATATACGTGGCAGAGGCATTCAGGCATATATGGTTTATTGGGCGAAGACCGGTTTGCAGTCAGGATTCAACAGGAAACGAGGATGAGAAAAGTTATCCTGAATCTGGCAGTAAGTCTCGACGGTTTCATCGAGGGATCGAAGGGAGAGTACGACTGGTGCTTCACAGACCAGGATTATGGCATGACGCGCTTCCTCAAACACATCGACGCAATATTCTTTGGAAGAAAGAGCTTCGAACTTGTCTGCCCCATGGGGCCTAACGCCTATCCGGATCTTGCCAGGTACGTTTTCTCGAGGACTCTGACCTCAGCCGAAGGGGCAATCATAATAAAGAACGACATAAAGCCGAACGTCGAAAAGATTAAGCGGAAAAAGGGGAAAGACATCTGGCTCTTCGGCGGGGCGGAACTGACGAACAGTTTATTGGACCTCGGGCTGGTGGACGAGCTGCAGCTTTCCGTCCACCCGATAATCCTCGGCGGAGGCAAGCCGCTTTTTAAGGACTCTGATAAGCGCGCAAAGCTGAAGCTGGTCGACACGAAAGCATATTCGACCGGGCTTGTCCAGTTGTTTTATACGATTAAGAAGAAGTAGAGGCACACTCATCCGGAAGGGACAATTATGAAGGACCATTCTGCCGCGTCGAGCATCCAGAAGCGAAATTCGTACGGGCTCATCGCACTTGCGACGATCGTCCTTTTCTCAACAGTTCTTTCGGCGAGTGCCGTCATGGCACAGGGTTCGAAAGAGACCACGGGCGCCTACGCTTGGGTCGACGGCGCGCATCTCTGGTTCCAGATCAAAGGCCGCGGCGATCCGGTGGTTGTTATCGCGGGCGGACCGGGCGATTCGCATCTATACCTGACGCCGTGGTTCGACGAG
>JAJYGB010000282.1 GCA_021785235.1 Bacteroidota bacterium | reverse complement strand
GGTGGGACGCGGTCCAATTCGTCGGGAACAAGGAACTCTTCGGCGAGTTCGAGAAACGCGGAATAAAATGGAAAGACGGAACAGCGAAGTAGTGGAACATCGGCCCGAGCCGGATGGTGGATCGCCCGGTCAAACGCGAACGAGCGATTTACCCATTATTCCACGATTCCACTATTCCATCATTCCCCTTCTTTAATCATCCTGTGGAATTTCTTCCAGTCAAAATCCCACGGGTCGGTTTTTCTCCCCGGAGCTATGTCGCTGTGTCCAAGAACGTATTTTATGTTATACTTGCCCTCGAGACATTTCACAAGCTCGGCCAGTGAGACGTACTGGGCGTCGGTCGGAGAATCGTGTGTCGTATTCACTATCTCTATGCCGATTGACACTGCGTTCACGTCCGTCTTGCCGTCGGGGAGGCGGCTCTTACCGGCATGGTAGGCGATGTCTCGGTCTCGAACCAGCCTATAGATGACGCCGTTCCTGTTTATGATGTAGTGCGGGCTGACGCCGATGTTCTTGTATTCCTGGAGTATGCCTGCGATACTGAACGAATCGGGCGTCAGGGCATTGTATGAAGAATGAATGATAATCGCCGCGATCTTTCGCGGGTGATTGACATCTTTGTGTCCCCACTGCACTAATCGGTCGATAATTTTGACGTGTGCGCATGGAGCCTGTGCGGGAGACGTTTGGGGTTTCCCGAGGAATAATAAGAAGCCGATGAGGAGGGTGTAAGACATTGTCGTTCCAAGTTTATGGTAGAGGGGCAAATAAAAAAAGCCGTCCGGGCTCAACCCGAACGGCTTGGAATTAAAGGTTATCTCGAATCAGGAGCAGCCGCTGGTCGAACCGCAGTTCAGGCATTTGTAGCATGAGCCGCTTCTAATCATGATCGAACCGCACTCGTGGCATGGCGGCGCGTCGGACTGTTCCTGGAAGACCTTCTTCTCGGTCTGTTCGAGGGTGATGCTGAATTCTCCTTTACCCTCGGGTTTCGGTTCTGCCACGATCGAGTCGACGACGACCGATGCCGGCTGTTCATCACGGGCCAGGAACTTGAGTCCCATCCACCTGAAAATATAATCGAGGACGGACTTGGCAATGGGTACTTCCTTGCTGTTCGTGAAGCCGGACGGCTCGAAACGCATGTGGCTGAATTTGTCGACCAAGACCTTGAGAGGTACGCCGTACTGTAAGGCGAGGGAGATGCCGGTCGCGAAGCCGTCCATCAGTCCGCTGATGGTCGAGCCTTCTTTCGACATCGTTATGAATATCTCGCCGGGGGTTCCGTCTTCGTAGAGCCCGACGGTGATATAGCCTTCGTGCCCGCTTATGCTGAACTTGTGCGTGACGGCGTTTCGTTCGTCCGGGAGCCTTCGCCTGCTGATGCGCGTCGCGGATGCCGGTTTTTCTTCCTTGCTGCCGTCGTCCTTCTTCGTGCTCAGCGGCTGTGTCCTCTTCGACCCGTCGCGATAGACCGCGATGGCCTTCAGACCGAGCTTCCATGCTTCGATATATGCCTGTTCTATATCCTCGACGGTTGCCTCGGTTGGAAGGTTGACCGTCTTTGAGATCGCGCCTGATAGGAACGGCTGAACCGCCGACATCATTTTGATGTGGCCCATATAATGGATCGAGCGTACGCCGTTGACCGCCTTGAACGCACAGTCGAAAACAGGGAGGTGTTTGTCCTTGAGGTGCGGTGCGCCTTCGATGGTGCCGTTGTCGTCTATGTATTTCACGATCTCATCGATTTGTGCTTCGTTATAGCCGAGCGTCTTGAGGGCGAGCGGGACGGTGTTGTTGACTATCTTCATGTAACCGCCGCCGACGAGCTTCTTGTACTTGACAAGTGCGATGTCGGGCTCGACCCCCGTGGTGTCGCAATCCATCATGAATCCGATAGTCCCGGTCGGGGCGAGCACGGAGATCTGTGAATTCCGGAATCCGTACTCCTTTCCGATGGCGAGAGCGTCGTCCCACACATTCTTAGCAGAGTCGGTAAGATAATCGGGGATAGCGTCGGCTTTTATCTTGTCCACATGAGCCCTGTGCTTCCTGATTACTCCGAGCATCGGCTCTCTGTTTACTTCGTATCCCTCGAACGAACCGATAGTCTTCGCGATCAGTGCACTCTGTCTGTAGCCTTCGCCTGTCATCATCGATGTGATAGCCGCGGCGTAAGCCCTGCCGGCGTCGCTGTCGTAGGGGAGTCCGAGCGACATAAGAAGCGCGCCGAGGTTGGCGTAACCTATGCCGAGCGGCCTGAACGCGTGGCTGTTCTTCTCGATGGGTTTTGTCGGGTAGCCTGCGCTGCTGACGATGATTTCCTGGGCAGTAATAGTGAGATCCACCGAATGAAGGAAGGAGTCCACATCGAACGAACCGTCTTCCTTCCGGAACTTCATGAGATTCAGCGAGGCTAGATTGCAGGCGCTGTCGTCGAGGAACATATATTCGCTGCAGGGATTCGACGCGTTGATTGGTGCGGTGTTGGGAGACGTGTGCCAGTTGTTCACGGTGGTATGGAACTGCATTCCCGGATCGCCGCTGATCCATGCCGCTTCGGAAATCTCACGCATCAGGTCGCGCGCGCGGTATGTCCCGGCGGGCTTTCCGTCTCTAACGTTCTTCGTAACCCAGTCCTTGTCTTCGAGGACGGCGCGCATGAAGTCGTCGGTTGCGCGGACGCTGTGGTTTGCGTTCTGGAATTGGACGGAGTCGTAAGCTCCGCCTGGGACATTGAAGCCGGGGTCGTAACCCGCGTCAATCAATGCCCAGGCCTTCTTCTCTTCCTCGGCTTTGCTTCTGATGAAGTCCAGTACGTCGGGGTGCTCTGCGTTGAGTATTACCATCTTTGCGGCGCGGCGCGTTTTCCCGCCTGATTTTATCACTCCTGCGAACGAGTCGAAACCGCGCAGGAACGAAACCGGACCAGAAGCAGTACCACCACCAGAAAGTCTTTCCCTCGAAGAGCGGAGGCTCGAGAAGTTCGTGCCCGTTCCGCTTCCCCATTTGAACAACATTCCCTCGGTCTTCGCAAGATCGAGAATCGCCTCCATCGTGTCTTTGACGGAGTTAATGAAACATGCCGAACATTGCGGTTTTTCTTCAATGCCAACGTTGAACCACACGGGGCTGTTGAACGACACGTATTGGTTCGCAAGTATATAGGTAAGTTCGTCGTAGAATGCGGAAGCGTCTTCATTGGACGCGAAATACCCTCCGCGAATTCCCCACTGAGTGAATGTACGGGCAACCCGGTCGACGAGCTGCTTCACGCTTGTCTCTCTTTCGGGGGTGCCAAGCTGGCCGTGGAAGTATTTCGATACCACAACGTTTGTGGCGGTCATACTCCAGAAATCGGGGACTTCCACGTCGTCCTGCTGGAATATTACCTCGCCCTTCTCGTTTGAGATCGTCGCGCTTCGGTTCTCCCAGTTGATCTGATCGAAGGGATGAATTCCTTTTTTTGTGTAGCGCCGTCGAACCGTCAGACCGCCCCACTTGGACTGGGCCTTCGTGTCTTCCGAAACAAACGTATCAGTGTATCCCATTGAGACTCCTCCCATTTATCTTGAAGATTTACCGTTTCTGCCCTCACCGGTCGTGGAAACCGGCGTTTGCCGCAACAGCTCAAACGGTAGTCCTTGTTACTCGAAACGCATCAACTATTTGAATGCCCGACCCCCTTCCTCCACACTCAGAGAGTCGATTTGCAAATTATCGTCAAGCCCAAGGAAAGTCAAGAAATTTAGCTTGAGAATTGACTTCAACACAAACTTTGTTTGGTGTTTTACATGATCCGGCAAGGGGAACAAGCTCGTGCGCTTGAGAAATTGGTTTAAGCGTATTTCCGAACTATTGGCGTTGAAACGAACAGAAAAATGATCTCGTCTGGCAGCGGAAGATCCGTTTTTGAGGCGTGATTCAGCTGGAAGAGGTGCCTAGGAGATTGTCCACGACCGTGGTCATCTCACCGGTGCTGTAAGGTTTTTGAAGGAGCCCGTCCGCGTACTTCCCAAGAATGCTCTCGAGGTCGGAAAGCTCGCTGTATCCTGTGCAGATAAGAACCTTCGGAGCGTCAGGTCTCTTCTTTATCTCAAGGCATGTGTCCCTTCCTCCCATGCCCGGCATTACCATGTCTAGAACAACGAGTCTGATATCGGGATTTTCCTTCATACGCTCCAGGGCCTGCAGGCCATCGTTGGCAGTGATTACATTGTAGCCATGTTCGCTGAGGATATCCTGACCCAGCTGGCGTACGCCCTCT
>JAJYGB010000315.1 GCA_021785235.1 Bacteroidota bacterium | reverse complement strand
TTTTTCCTTCTTCGACGAGGCGCGACATCGCGCCTATCGTATCCTCGATCGGTGTCTCAGGATCGACGCGGTGCTGGTAGTAGAGATCTATCGTCTCGATGCCGAGACGTTTCAGGCTGGCTTCACACGCCTGACGTACGTACTCGGGTTTGCCGTTGATCCCCAGCGTTTTGCCGTCCTTCGTCCTGACATTACCGAACTTCGTCGCAATCAACATCTTCTTCCGGAAAGGCTTCAAAGCTCTCCCGACGAGGATTTCGTTCGCGCCGGCTCCGTAAACGTCGGCTGTGTCGAAAAATGTGATCCCGAGTTCAATAGCCCTATGAATCGTAGCGATAGACTCTTCATCGTTTCCCTGGCCGTAGGACTGCGACATTCCCATGCAGCCGAGGCCGAGGGCGGAAACTTTCAAACCGGTCTTGCCTAATTCACAATACTTCATGTTCTTCTCCAGAGAGATTTTTCTTCAATCTTAAGAAATTCAAAATTAAAGGTCAAAAGTCAAAAAAGGTGTGAAACCCGCTCAATATCGGCAAAACGCGCCGGCACTACTGTCCAATTTGCACTTTTGAATTTTAACCTTTGGCTTATATCAGAACGTATGGTACAACCCTAGATAATAACCAAAGTGCTTGTAGGAAGTAATGCCATTCCCGGCGTCACCGGATAACAGTATCTGGTAATCTCTTGCTACAGGGATGCTTCCTCCAAGGTGTATTCCGGTATAACCCGCGGCAACGACCGTCGAAGCGGTCTGGTGAAAAATCTCGGCACCGAGAAAAAATGCATCGCTGAAATTATACTGGACGAGGACTCCCGAGAAATCCCAATTCCTGTTTCCCGCACCAGGATTGAACCAGTAGCCGTCGCCGCCGTAGATAGTCCAGTTACCGACGTCCTTCTGCAACCAGAGCGGAACGTAGAGCTGCGTCTTGCCGCTGCCAAGCCCTTTTGCAGCGCTACCGGTCGGGATTTCAACAAAAGGAAATACTCCGATGTCGGGTATGAGCCCGGATTGCTCCACGAAGCGATACTTAACTCCGATCTCGGTGTCACCGTAGCCCGCGTATGAAGCCGCTCGTTTCGGCGCGTCAAATGCCATCGGAGCAACAACGTGAAACTGGGTGTTCGGAAAAATGCCATAGTTGAATTCGACCGCCGGGCCCACGCCACTCGTCCCTGTTCCATCGACAACGCCCGAAGAGAAAAAGTATAGCTCTCCATGCATGTACGGCACCGGGACCGGATCGTCTGTGCGGAACGGCGGGCCGGCGAACGTTTCTACGGTCGCCGATAGCAGAAGAATAACCGCGGCGAGAATTATTTTGCGCTTCATTCTTTAATGATCTGGTTCGCTTTCACTCAATCTGAAAACGAGGAGACGACAGCTGAGGTCCCAGTGTCTCGTTCGTCGAACGCGATTTACGCTGAACGACCGGCGCAACTGCCCAAACTGCGAGGGATTGTGTCCGGCGACAGAACTCCCTCACGGCATTTGTCTCTATTTTTCCGCGATGTGAATTTTGTCGAAAGATTTCACTATCTCGGTACAAATGTACGTTAACCCGGCACCGGCAAACATCGCTTTGAACTCTCGCGTGCTGTACATTCTCACGTGCTCCGGTTCAAACATCTTGACAATCTTGTCGACCAGTTTACCGAACAATGTATCGGTAGTCGGATCGAGTATATAAACCTTGCCGCCGGATTTCAGGAGCCGGTGAATTTCATTCATGACCTTCTCGGGGTCCAGGTAGTGATGGAACGAGTGCGTGCATATTATTACATCGAAGAATCCGCTCTCAAGCGGGATCGACCGGGAATCCGCCTGGACAAAGTGGAAGTGTTCCTTTCCTGCGAAGTTTTCTCTTGCCTTCTCGATCATTTTTGAGGAGAGGTCGATCCCGTAGAACATGCCTGCATCATTAATGGATTGCGCGGCAAGATTCACGGCCCAGCCTGTACCGCAGCCTATGTCGAGAAAACTCATATTCTCTTTGAGATTCAGCAGCGAAACGACTTTTCTTTGCCCGTCGCGGAGGAACTCGTATCTCCAGTTGTTTCCGTCAAGAGATCCTGCCCACTTGTCCCACTTCTTCTTGTTCAGCTCATTATGTTTGGTTATTGGCTCCATTTCCCTGCTGAGTCAAAATTCAAATGTCAAAAGTTAAAACCACCTCTCAAAAGCGAAAGCCCGCGAAAACGTATCGATCGGGTTTCATTTTTAATTTTTGAATCGTGACCTTTGACTTCCAGATTAGATATTCACCGACTTCATTGCTGCTTCGGGATATCGGAGACCAGCCGCAACGCCCGCAGGCGCAACTCTGTCGATCCTCTTAAGATCTTCCGGTGTCAACTTTACGCTCGCGGCGGCGACGTTCTCCTCGAGATATTTGATTCGCTTGGTGCCCGGTATAGGAACGACGTCATTTCCCTGCGCGAGGACCCACGCCAGAGCGAGCTGCGCCGGGGTGCATTTCTTTTCGCCGGCAAGCTTCTCGATCTCAGCGACAAGTCTCAAATTCTTCTCCATGTTTTCACCCTGGAAGCGCGGGTTCTGACGCCGGAAGTCCGCCTGATCCAGGACATCCAGCTTCTTGATGGCACCCGTGAGAAAGCCTCTTCCGAGCGGACTATACGGGACAAATCCGACCCCGAGCTCTCTGCACGTTTTCAGAATCTCGCTTTCGACATCGCGTGTCCACAGTGAATACTCCGTTTGGAGGGCGCTGATCTGATGCACCTTATTCGCCCTGCGGAGCGTTGCCGCGGACGCTTCCGACATTCCGAGAAATCTCACTTTCCCTTCCTCGACGAGTTTTGCCATGGCGCCGATCGTGTCTTCGATAGGCGTGTTGGGGTCCACGCGGTGCTGATAATAAAGGTCTATCGTGTCGACGCCGAGTCTCTTGAGACTGGCTTCGCACGCCCGGCGGACATATTCCGGCTTTCCGCTTACGCCCAGACGTTCCCCGTTCGGACCTCGGACGTTCCCGAACTTCGTGGCAATCACCACTTTGTCACGGTGCGGCTTCAAAGCCTTTCCGACAAGTTGTTCGTTGATGAATGGGCCGTACATATCGGCCGTGTCGAAGAATGTTACGCCGAGCTCGATTGCCCGGTGAATCGTTCTTGTCGACTCCTCGTCGTTTTTCGGCCCATAGAATTCAGACATCCCCATGCAGCCGAGTCCGAGCGCAGATACCTTCAATCCTGTTCTACCAAGCTGTCGTTGTTCCATTATCTCTTTCCTTTCAATATCAAAGATGAAACTCTTCGTTTTGAACTATTTTGTGACCCATTCTATTGCAACAATTCGCTGTCCGTTTACGTTCTTCGCCTCATCGGATGCGAGGTAGACGGCGGGCGGCCCCATCACGGCCGGGTCGATCAGTTTGCTTCGTTCAGATTGCGAAAACGAATCCGGAATCATTCCGGTGTCGGTGGCACCGCCGGGGAGGAGGACGTTCATTGTAATTCCGGTACCGCCCAATTCCTGTGCCCAGATTGTGCTCATCGATTCAAGCGCGGCTTTTGAAGGCCCGTAGGGCGTGAAACCTTTACGCTTCATCGTCTCGTAATTCATCGAGATGTTGATTATCCTGCCGGATCCACGCTTGAGCATGTGCGGAATAACCTCGCGAGTCATGAGAAAAACACCGTTGACGTTCGTGTCGATCACCATCCGCCATGCATCGGGGTCCGCTTCCCAAAAAGGCTTCGGTTTCGTCATGAAATTGTCGTTGACGTATTTCATCCCGCGTCCTGCGTTGTTGACGAGTATGTCGATCCGGCCGAACTCGGAAATGACACAATCGACGAGCCTCTGTACATCGTTCTTGACGGCAACATCGGCAAGAATGGCAGTCCCACCGATTTGCGACGCGACCTTTTCTATTTCATTCTTCTGTCTTGCTGCCGTGACGATGACTCTCGCTCCTTCTTTCGCGAACGTTTCGGCAATTGCTCTTCCGATCCCGCGGCCGCCACCGGTTACGATTGCAACCTTGTCTTCGAGCTTCATGTCCAGTTTGTCTCCATGATTGCATGGCGAGAAAATGACACACTGATAACACGGAAATGCACGGATTTCCACCGACCCGTATTTTCATCTTTCTTAAATCCGTGAAAATCCATTTTATCCGTGCGATCCGTGTTCGAATTCATCTCTCGGGATTATCTGTCCTGCGACAAGCTTTCGGGCATCCAGTATGGGTAGACACGCGGCGGCTTGCTGAGGTCGTCACGTCACGCCACCTCTCCGGGGGCCGTTTCGCA
>JAJYGB010000546.1 GCA_021785235.1 Bacteroidota bacterium | reverse complement strand
CGGGTCGCCGGGGAGGACGATGTCGCCGCCTTTATATTCCCTGATCACCTGCGGCTTCACATTCGCTCCGGTAACCTCTGGAGACGTGTCGACATGCGCGATGAGACCTATCACCGGGACAGGCTTTGTGACGTTTGAAGGAATTGTTGCCATGACGTACCCGTAGTTGTCCATGTTCACCTGCGTAACGCCAAGGTCCTTTAGTTCCTTCGCGAGGAGCTTGAGGAGATCGAGTTGTTTTGCCGTACTCGGGTACGACTCGGAATCTTCCTTCGACTGCGTGTCTATGACTACGTATCGTAGAAATCTCTGGAGAACCGTCTCGGTTGCCATGTTAACCTCTCAATGCCGTGTTGATGGGACAGAATAGGAGGAAATCAAATGATGTTTGTAGAGTTGAGGCGCATTTATTGCTTTCGGTCATACCACAACTTAGCCCTGATAGTTTGTCGAATGAAAAGATACCGAGGCGGGTCTACAAATTCAATGTGACAACAGTTTGGACAAAGACTATTTCAGAAGAACCATCTTCCGCACAAGGTTCGCGCCGGGTGACTCCAGGCGGTAGAAGTAAACTCCGCTCGCGAATTTTGATCCGTCGAAGACCGCCGTATGCGTTCCGGGATTCTGACGTCCGTCGACCAACGTAGCCACTTCTCTGCCAAGTACATCATAAACCCTCAGTGTTATGTCACTGACCGCTGAAAGCTTATAACTTATCGCTGTTGATGGATTGAACGGGTTCGGATAATTCTGAGAGAGTATGTAGCTGCTTACCGGGCTTGGAGGCCCATAGATCCCTGTCTGAGTCCAAAGAAAGCTTTTGCTATACATATGAGACCTGCCGCTTCTGTCGCTCTGCCAGGCCACGAAGCCGAGGGAGGTCCGACCGCCCACGGGAAATGTTAGGGTAGATATGGATGGATTGCTCCCCTGCTGAACACTGTCGAGGTCTGAATTGTAAAATATAACTGAGGTGTCGGATGCCGTTTGCCGTTCCCACGCGTAGAAGTTGAAAGTAGCGAGCTGTCCGGTTTTTTCAAGTCTCGTCTGTGCAGAAGTCAGATAGGCAGGAGCATAGAAAACCGCGTGCAGGTAGCTTGAGCCCATATCACCGGCAAATTCCTCAGGCGTATACCCGGTCACCATCGGATATGAAGACCACCATGCGCTATACCTCCCGTTGCTGTAAAGATCGAAGGTGAAAGTCTTATCGGCGGATCCGGAGACAACAAATCTCGGGTTACTCATGTCTCCGCCGCACGCGACCGTGTCGGGAGGGGCCAATGATGAGTATTCGAGATTCTCAACTGTACTTATAAGACAATACCTGTAGTCCGAATTCGATTTCTCCGTCCAGACGAGCTGGTTTCCCGCAAAATCATAATCAGTGCTATCAGTGTTGGATTGAACCAGCGTGTCGATGGGAGAGAAGGTGCCGCCTACGTAAATAGAGGAAAGAATCGCGCTCCTTGTCTTCCACAAGAGTACGAAACTGGAATCGGAAAGCGCTCTCACCTCCACGTTGGTGTTGCTGACCGTATCGTTGGTTAAAGCGGCCGGGGTTGACCAGTTGCCGCTGTCAACGCGGCACAAGCTATAGTAAATATTCCACACGCCGCCCGACTCTTCCTGCCACGCCGCCAGGGATGTGCCGTTCCGGGAGGTGCAGACGTCGGGGTATTTCTGTGCCGAGCCGACTTTGGCCGGAGAAATTGTAACGACGGTGGTGTCCCATCTCAGCGCGGAGCCTGAGAACCTCACGGCCGCGATCGCGTCGGAGCCGCCGGCCCATCTCTCGAATACCAGCCACTCTTCCGCGGACTGAAAACCATAGGTGCCCCCGAGCGGCGCTGCGTTTAGACCCGCGTGATCCACCCGCGGATTAACGTCGTCGAAGTTCCCGGACGTGACTGCAGTAACCGTGGCCGACCATTGGGCACACACAGTGACGCTTGTTAGAAGAAGGAGTAACGCAATCCTTTTCATCTCATACCTCCCCGAATTTCAATTACTAATGGCGCGGAAGCATCAATAACCCCGATCTTTCCCGGTCGTAGCGCCTCTTGCCGGAAAATTACCTGCGGCGGCAGACGCCAGCTAAGCTATAACCTCAGACGGTCCTGTACCTTTATGTGTAAGCGATCTTGTACCCTGACTTAATCTTAACAGGAGGACATTGAAGATGCAATGCGGGGCGGTGCGTCAATCTTGCCACTGTAACCCATCCCCTAACCCCTTCTCTTGAAAAGAGAAGGGGGATAAAGTCCCTCTCTTCACAAGAGACGGATTTAGGGTGAGTTTGGCTCAGAATGCCGCAGGAATTTCAGCGAAAACCGAGCCACCACCCAATGCGGCCTTCGCCTGGCTTTCCCGCGGTCTTTCCGTTCACTTCACCACAATTTCATCTATGAACAGCCATGCCTTTCCGCCGGCGCCGATGTGCCAGTCGGGGCAGATCTTTCGCGAGATCGCGTCGACTTTTATGTATCGCGCCCTGACCGGCGGGAAACTCACGTTGAAAGGCGTGACGAATGCGCCGCCTGTCGTGTCGGGTACAGTATCCGGCAATTCTCCTACCTGTTTGAAGTACTTGCCGTCCGTTGAAACGGAGAATTTCACCTTGAGTGGCAGCCAGATCCACGCGTACCACTGCTGGAGAAACGAAGTCTTGATCTCGTGCACCGACTTGACCGACTGCAGGTCGACCACCACCTCGCAGTTGTCGCCCTGGAAGCCGAGCCAGTTGCAGTGGTAGTCTGCCGGGCCGTGAAAACCGTTCGTAAGAGCGGCGCCTCCGCCGACCGGGTATTCGTCGCTGTATTGAGTGAGCACCTTGACCGGCTTGCCGAAGGCGAGGTTGCCTTTTACGCTCACGTGCAGGAGCGACTCCACCGACTTCTTATACTCTTCCGGAGATGTCCCGTGTTCCTCGAGGCGTTGTATGCCGGCCTTCTCGGCCTCTGCCACGAAAGAGTTCAACAGCTTCCGCATGGACTTGCGTACCGTCCAGTTCTTCCCGCTCTTGTTGAAATAAGACAACTCGGGCGACACGTCGTGCAGTGAAATGTCGAGGATCGCGAACTCGAGCGGGAGCCGCGCCCTCTTCACGCGCTCGAGAACAGCGGGATGCTTCGCCACCGCGCGCTCCGCATCGTCGAACAACCGCGAATACTTTTTGATGAGTCCCGGCGTGAGATAACTGTCAATCTGGTCGTAGGGATAGCTGTAGATCCCGAGTCCCTTTCCCGATTTGGCCAGCGCGTCCTCCATCATGTCGATATATTTCCGTATATAAGGTCCCGCCGCGCCGTAGTAACCGTGGAGGAAGTCGTTCATTACGGAGTCGACATTGATATCCGGATTCCACAGAAGTTTCGCGATGAGATAGGTCCGCAGCGCGCCGAACTCGCCGACATTCGCGCCGCACCCCTGCTCGAATATCATCCGTATACCGTTCTTCCTGAAGTACTGTATGTTCGGCTGGAGCACTCGGAAGTTCGGGAATGGGCTGAGGAGATTGCGGAAGTCGACGACGTAATCCCACATGATAATGTTGTGCGTGAGCTTCGACCAGTCCTCCACGTCCTTCCGGAACGAGGCGCTGGTCGGGTCGGTGGCAATCGGCTGGCTTCTGTTGACCTCTATCGAACAGAGCATGATGTTGACGTTCGAATCCGGCTTGATGCGAGTCGGCGCTGCGCGTGTGTACTGGTACGCAAGTGTTGAGATTATCTTGCCGGGAAATTGCTCGGCAACATGATTGACGAAATTAACCATTGTTCCCGAGCTTCCGCCGTACTTCTCGTTCAGCGCCTTGCAGGAATCGCACTGGCACTCGTTGAAGTTGTCATTCTGCGACACCGACCAATATTTCGCCTCCGGTTGTTTCGCCATCATGATTCGCAGGTTTTTGACCAGCGTGTCGAGAACGTTTGGATTGGAAAGACATAGCTGGCCCGACGGGATGCGCCGCCCTCCCTGCTCGGAGAAATATTCGGGGTGGCTCTGAAAGTATTCCGCAGCCGGGACGAGCTTGTCGAACGTATGGACCCACATCCCCCATTCCTTCTGCTGATCCGATAAAGAGTAAAGTTTCTGCCAGTCACTGTAGCCTCGGTCCATCGCGTTGAGGTAATGCACCTCGCGCCACGTGAAAAACGGATTATAAAGCCTGTCGAGCCGAGGCAGAACGATATTTCTTGAGCGCGGTATCACGGATACGGTCGCGCTGTATTTCCTGCAGCCGAGATAATCCTCGAGGAGAGAGTAGACTGCGTA
>JAJYGB010000019.1 GCA_021785235.1 Bacteroidota bacterium | reverse complement strand
CTATACCACGTCGAGCATGTTTCCTTACTCGCAGCCTTTTTATGGGGCGCAAAACTACTATGGAATCAACTACATCCGGAATTCCGTAAAGGTAGTCATCGACGCGTACAATGGAGACGTTACATACTATGTTATCGATCCTTCAGATCCGGTTATCCGCACTTACGAGAAGATTTTTCCTACTCTGTTTAAACCCATCAGCGAGATGCCGAATTTTCTGAGAAGGCATATACGTTACCCTATGGACTTATTCCAGGTACAGGCGGAAATGTTCAGGACATTTCATATGACAAACCCCGAGGTTTTCTATAACCAGGAGGACCTGTGGAGCATCCCGAAGGAGGTTTACAATCAGCAAGAACAGCCGATGCTTCCTTATTACATCATCATGCGATTACCCGACACCAAGTCTGAGGAGTTCATCCTGATGATTCCCTTCACCCCATCCAACAAGAACAATATGGTGTCCTGGCTATGCGCGCGGTGTGACGGCGATAATTACGGCCAGTTGGTTGAGTACAGTCTATCCAAGGAGAAGTTGATTTACGGCCCGCTGCAAATCGACGCACGGATAAACCAAAAACCCGATATCTCTTCCGAATTGACTCTCTGGAATCAAATGGGGTCGAGCGTGATCCGCGGGAATTTGCTCGTCATCCCCATCGAACATTCTTTTCTCTATGTGGAACCCGTTTACCTACAGTCGGAACAGAGCAAGATGCCGCAATTGAAGCGAGTCATCGTTGCGCTTCAGGATAATTTGCAGATGCGGGATAATCTCGATGACGCCCTGCGAGCCGTGTTCTCTTCGGATAGCGTTTCTACCGTCCAGACACAGGAAGCTCTAAGCGGTATGCCAACGGGACCATTATCCGGCATGGCGCAGGAGGCATTGAGCCATTACAATAAAGCGCTGAATTATATGAAGAATGGTGACTGGTCGAATTATGGCCAGGAACTAAATAAGCTCAGGGATATTTTACAGCGCATGACCAGGAAAAAATGATGCGGCGACAGTGGCCTGGTGGCCTTGCTGAAAAGCTTTACCACTTAATGATGCAATGTAGACTTACCGCTCGCCAGCAGGAGTTCATGACCAGGTAATATTCCTTCCTGGTCCCCTTTGCGAGCTCTTCGCGGGCACTGTGATTACATCTCTTAAGGTTTCGAGCCGAAGGTAAGCTTCGGCTCGGTCATGGCGTGGGAAGAAGGTGTCCTTCTACAGGTCCTCCGCTACTGCAAAATTGGGATTGCCTTTGGTTCCTCCGTAAGGAGACCGGGTGAGCCTCTCTTGATCGACCCGATGGCGTCCCTGATCTGATGCATCGTGCATGGCATCGTTACCACTGAGAAGACGGCGTCCTTCTTATTGCGGCGGTTATGACTAACCGTATCTATGTTGATTTTCTGTCCACCGATTGCCGTCGTGACAAGACCGGTAACCCCGGGACGATCCTCGGTAGAAAAGGTTATGTTATACGGAAACTCGAAGTGGTCGGCGTCGACTAATTCCAGCTGTTGAGGCCCGCTGGAACTCTCGACGACGACACCGTACCGGGCCGTGAAGACGATATCCGCGACTATCGAGCTCGCCGTCTCAAGGCTCCCCGCGCCCGCCCCGATGAAATAATGTCTGCCGGAGTATCTATTGATAAGCTCCACGCAGTTCGTCGCCCCGTTCACCTGGGAGAGTAAATTCCCGTGCCTGACCATCATCGGCTTGACTGATGCAAATATGCTACCGTCTATCTTCTTCGCGAAGCCGATAAGCTTGATGCTGCAACCCATTTCGTTCGCGATCTCGATATCTTCTTTGTCGATGTTTTGGATCCCTTCCTTCATCAGATCCTTGTATTCTATTTCCTTGCCGAACGCGAGTCGGATGAGTATGGCAAGCTTGTGCGCAGCGTCGCCTCCCGATATATCGAGAGTTGGGTCGGCTTCAGCGTATCCGGCTTTCTGCGCCATCTTCAACGCGGGTTTAAAATCGATACCTTCGAGTTCCATCTTTGACAGGATATAGTTGCTCGTGCCGTTCATTATGCCTGAAATTTCCTGCACCTGGTCTCCGGTGAAACTTTCCCTGATAGCTTTGATGATCGGGATGGCGCCGCAAACGCTTGCCTCGTAACCGAGAGTCACTCCGTTTTCCTTTGCCGTTTCGAAAATGACGGATCCTCTCTCTGCGAGCATCGCTTTGTTGGCCGTGACGACATGCTTCTTCGCTTTCAGCGCGTCGAGGATTACAGAAAGCAGGTAATCGCCTGTTCCACCTATCGTCTCAACCACCAGGTCGATAGTCTCATCACTTATAACCTCCGAAATGAATCTCGATGCTTCTTCAGGGGTTAAATCCTTTCCGCCGCCGCAATAGAGGTCAAGCGGGATGTTGTACTTTTCTGAACTTTTCGTTGGAGAAAGGTCGACGATCTTTCTCAGTTCAATGGGACGGGCAGACCTGTCTGATAGGGCGCTCGGCATATCGAGAAGGATTTTGGCAACGCCGCTTCCGACGGTACCGCATCCAAGAATGGCAATACCAAAGGTTTTCATTAGCTGTGTTAGTTCTCAAAGTATTATGGTTTCGTTTGTTATGAATAATACGAAGAAGATGAATCTTATTCATGCGGATAATGAAAAACCGCTGTTCGCTTGTATCAAGACCGCACGCCATTTGTATCAAAACCGTACAATTGTTCAGGGTAATTGGCGTTTTTGACCTTTTTTCGCGGTTTACGTGGCGGCATAATCGTTGACGTCTATTATGAAGCGTTCAATTCAAAATGGAGAAGGAATGCTGGCACAACAGGTGAAAAAGATGCCGGAAAAAGTCAAAGGATCGGATCTACCCAAAGGTGAAGGGGAAACAATTCTCGTCGTTGAGGATGAGGAGAGGTCGAGAGATTTCCTGCGGGCAGTACTCGTGATGAGCGGATACAAAGTCATTCTCGCCTCGAACGGAACGGAGGGCGTACTGAGTTTCACCGCTTACAGAAACGAAATCAAGCTGGTACTTCTGGACATGGGATTGCCGGGACTGAGCAGTGAGGAAGTCCTCTCTATGATCCGCGCTCTGGAATCCGACATGAAGATCATCGCGGTAAGCGGTCTGATAAACCTCGAGGCTCGATCCGCCGTGATGGAGATGGGAGCGTCCGATTACCTTCAGAAGCCGTATTTGAGCGACGAGCTTCTTATCAAGCTGCATGAGAATTTGCGGCACTGAGCCGCGATGAGCAGCCGACCCCTTTGAAATTGCTAATAGTATTTTCATCATGAGAGCGGAGAAAGCGCCGAGCTTGGAACGATCATTCGCTGAGATTAGGCAATCGTCGTCGCCGTTTGAATTAACAACCTCGTCTGATTAACCTCCCGGATTAAACGGGTGCATTACTAAATGGATTGAAATTTTTCTCTCGCCTTTCCATCATTAAAATGCTTTGAACCTATTCCGTTAGTTTCCCGAGCGCGGAGCCTCCGACGTAAGTCCACGGAGAATTCCGGCAACGATCGGATTCGTTGACACCGGAAAAATCCAAATCGTAATTGTCGAAGGGGAGTCTCCGGGCAAGAGCCGGAAAGATTGGGGTCGCAAACAGGGTATGCATATAACTACAGGGCTTTGAGCATGCCGCCAGTCGTGGCGACGTGCAGGATGACTGTGTGTGTCGCTACTCTAAGATGCGGGACAAGGAGATCTAAACAGTGACATTACACGGAATGAGTAGGAGAATTTGGAAATATGATAGATAAAGGGAAGATATATCCCAAAGGATGTTGCGGCGATCGCCTGCCGGCTAAAGAGATGCAATCTGTCTTCGGAGAGTCCCTCCCTCTAAGCGAGGAGGCAGTTGATTTCAGGTGAGCGCTGATTCGGGAAATGCCGGCGTTGCCGCGTCGGGTCGCAGGACATCTTTTATAGAGAAGGGGGGCGGCAGTTACAAGTGGTGGGTGCTCGCCAATATAATGATCGGCACGGCGATGGTTGTTATCGATGCCAGCATCGTGAACGTCGCACTTCCAAAGATAATGGCCGCGTTTGGCATCTCTATCGACACGGCCGAGTGGGTGCTTAACGCATATCTCATCGCCTTCTCTGTCATGTTGCCGACCGCCGCCTGGTTCGCGGATAGATTCGGCTATAAGGCGATGTACTCTTTTGCTCTCGCGATTTTCACTGTCGGCTCGTTTCTTTGCGCGATAGCATGGAACGAAAATATGCTGATCATATTCCGGGCGATACAAGGAATGGGCGGAGGGTTCCTTATGCCTGTCGGGATGGCAATCGTATTGCGTGA
>JAJYGB010000222.1 GCA_021785235.1 Bacteroidota bacterium | reverse complement strand
TAAACGCATCTCGATTCAGCCATCAGCCCTCTGCGACCTCAAACTTTCTTTCGTCAAATACCAGTTGCCGGGAGATCTCTCTTCCACGCTCTTCTATTTTGTAGAGAGGCATAATTTTCTGCGCATTAACGATCGCAAGATCGAGCCCCGCCTCTATAGAGTAGTACAGGAAGACGGAGTTCAGGACGTGACGCGCGTGCGGGTTGAGGCCGAATGAGGCGTTCGAGACTCCGAGCAGCGTGTAAGCCCGGGGGAATTCCCGCTTAATGAGTCTGATCGCCTCAATTGTCTCTATTCCTGCCTTCCGGAACTCCTCATCGCCCGAACCGAGCGTGAAGGTGAGCGTGTCGAATATCAGGTCCTCTTCGCGCATGCCGTACTTACCGACGGCAAGTTCGCGTATTCGTTTGGCAACTTCGAATTTCTTCTCGCGGGTTTTCGCCATTCCGGTTTCGTCGATGGTGAGGGCGATAACCGCGGCACCGTACTTCTTGCAGAGCGGCAGTACCCGCTTCATGCGTTCCTCGCCGTCCTCCAGATTGATCGAGTTAATTATTGCCCTGCCCGCATATCGTTTCAGAGCTTCCTCGATCACCAGGTACTCCGTCGAGTCGATCATCAGAGGGAGCGTAACCTGCGTGTTGAACCTCTTCATCACCTCGCGCATGTCGCGGGCTTCGTCCCTCCCGACGTAAGCGACACATAGATCAAGTATATGCGCGCCTTCCTTGATCTGTTCCCTCGCGAGCTGGACCATCCCGTCGTAGTCCTCGGCCAGGAGAAGCTCTTTGAATTTCCTCGAGCCGTTGGCATTACACCTCTCACCAACGATGACAGGGGGCGGATCTAAATGGAGCGCCACACTCGAATAAATCGAAGCGACCGACGGGGTATATGAGAATTCCCTCTTCTTCGGCGTGGACTGCGACGCGATCTTCACCAGCCTGGAAACGTGTTCCGGCGTCGTACCACAGCATCCGCCGATTATGCTTACGCCGAACTCCGTCACAAACCTTTTCATCCAGAATTCGAGTTCATCCGGGGTGAGATGATAACACGCCTGTCCGCCGATGTTTTCGGGAAGCCCCGCGTTAGGCATTACGAAGACCGGTTTCGGCGAGTTCTCGCAGAGAAAACGCACGTTCTCTTCCATCTCTTTCGGACCTGTCGCGCAGTTTATCCCGAATACGGTGACAAAATCGTAGGGTTCGATAGTCGTCAGCGCGGCCGCTATTTCCGTCCCCATCAGCATCGTCCCCATCGTCTCGATGGTTATCGAGACGATAACCGCGATTGAATTGCCGGTCTCCTGTATGTGTTCATATATTGCGGCAAGGGCTGACTTCGTCTGAAGGAGGTCCTGACATGTTTCGACAATAAGCAGATCCGAGCCGCCGTCGACGAGTCCTTTCACCTGAACCTTGTAAGACTCGCGCATGTCATCGAAAGAGATATGCCCGAGTGACGGGAGCTTCGTCGTCGGTCCCATGGATCCTGCTACATAACGCCGCCTGTCGGGGGTCAAGTATTCGTCCGCGGTCTTGCGCGCGATTTCAGCGGCACGTTTGTTAATCTCGTAAGATCTTTCCCCCAAGCCGTACTCTGCAAGCACGACAGAGGCCCCGCCGAACGAGTTTGTCTCGATTACATCTACGCCGACCTCGAGAAACCCACGATGTACTTTTTCCGGCGCTTCGGGTTTCGAAATGTTCAGAAACTCGTTGCAGCCGGCAAGGTTCTCCCCGCCGAAGTCGGCAGCCGTGAGATTCTGCGTCTGCAGACTCGTTCCCGTCGCCCCGTCAAACACGAGGACTCTATGCTTCAGAATTTCAAGAAGTTCTTTGCCTGTCATTACACTCTGTTTTCAAACAATTTAGCTGTGATTACGGGGAAATTCAAACGAATCGACGGGCGAAGTGACCGATAGTTCGGATTAACCTATGTAGGCCTGTCAATTCTCGCCGGTAAGCAGGCGCATTTGAACGAGTTCATGTTTAAGCGTACCGACAAACAGCCTTGTCAGGTCAACGTTCCGGGGATTGACGTGGCGCGCCTCAAGCCAGACAAGCTTCTTAGGTTCGCCTGCGCGTGCGTACAATGCCTCAGCGTATTTCCTGGGGATCTGTTCATCCTCCGCCCCGTTTATCATCAGCAAAGGCATCGGAGATATGGCACCCGCGTATCGCAGAGGCTCGAGGGGGCGCAGAAGCACCCCTCCAACGATACCTACAAATTCACTGACGAACGGCCCTTCAAACCGCCGGACATTGTGGCGGATCATCCCGCGGATATCCCCTCCGCCGAACACGATCGCGGCAACGGCGGCTCGCTTATCGCGTGCCGCAATACACGGGACGAACGGAGCGCCGAAGCTGTAACCGAGAAGAATTATCTTTGTCGTATCGACGTCGGGACGGCGCCAGAGATAGTCTGTCAGCAGCATCACCGACGGAACCATGTCGAGCGACGCCTTACGCATCTCCGGCACATCCGCCAGGAATTGCATGACGTTGTAAGATTCCCGCGGCGTATAGGAATAATCGGGAGCGACTATTACCACGTTTCTAATATCGAGGGCATAGTCAATGGCATGCTTACCCGTCGTTTTCCCGCCCATCAATATGACAACCGGGTAACGCCGGAGCGCTTTCTCATTAGCCGGTATGAGCAGTCCGCATTCGACGGTTAGACCGGCATCGCTGCGGATTGAAAGCCACTCCCGTCTGAAGAGAGTGTCGGCGGCGAAAAGGGTGGTTTTGGATTCAATCAGTGTCCCCTTCGTTTCGATGAAATAATCCCCGTAGTCGCGCGCGACAAAATACAAACCGCATAGCATCAATATCAGAACGGCCGCGGCAAGTATAAGAAGAAACAGCCTGATAGTCTTCCTCATGCCCTCTCCTCCCGCTTCTCCGGAATATGCGCTGCCAGCCCTCTCCGTTCAATCCAAAATTAGTACCCCACACCTCCGAATCCGCAGCTATGAGCGACTCCTCATGGATGGGCAAAAGTTATTCCACAATTCAAATATTCCATTTTCCCATCATTTCAAGGTCCTGCGTCTCGCTCTAAAAAATTCCACATTCACGTCTCATACATAGTCGGATCCAGGATTCCCGCGAGCCGGAAGGCCTCTTTCCGCTCGACGCATGTTCCACATTTTCCGCAGTGGATTTCGCCTCCTTTATAGCAGGAGTATGTTATCTCAAACGGGACTCCCAATTCGTTTCCAAGGAGGACGATATCTTTCTTATGAAGTCCGATAAACGGGTCTTTTATCTCCACCCCGAGGTAAGTTCCTGCCCGTCCCGCTTCCGAGATTGCACGTAAAAATGCCGGGCGGCAATCCGGATAAACGGCGTGGTCGCCAGCATGAGCAGCATACAGGACCGTCCCGGCTTCACATGACTCCGCGAATCCTATTGCTATTGACAGCATAATCCCGTTCCTGAAAGGCACGACCGTGCTGCGCATGGAGGAATCTTCGTAATGTCCCTCTGGAATGCTTCCGCCGCTTCGGAGGAGATCTGATTTGAAAAGACCATTGATGAACGGGAGTTCAATGAGGGTATGGCGGACGTTCGCCCGACGCGCGAGCTCCTTTGCCGCCGTCTGTTCCTTCAAATTATGTTTAGAACCGTAATCGAAGGTAACCGCGCTGACATCGTAGCGATTCACAGACCAGTAGAGTAGAGTGGCGGAGTCGAGCCCGCCGGACAATGATACTAATGCCTTTTCCATAAGTACTCTGATATTGTGAGGTGATAAGTTATGCAAAGCTGAAAAGAGAGCCAATCACCTTCATCGCCGCTGAACCATCGGGATTTGTAAGGATGCAGTTGGTTTTTATTCTACCGAGAGTGGACACCTGAGTGAGACCTCCCGCTATCAGTCCCATTACGCATCAACGGAGGAAAAGGAGGGAGGCGACTACGCCGACGGCGAGGAGAATTATTGGGCTGATCTCGGTATAGACGAATAACACGATCGCGGTAAGCGAGAAAAGGGCAGTTTTGTAGTCGGTGACATTCTGTTTCGCAAGCTGCGCGACGACAAGAACCAACAGGCCGATGAAACTCGCAAGCACACCCTTCATGGCAAATTCCGTCCACCGGCTGTTCTTGTACTTTACGAAAGTCTCCGCGACAAGCGCCACGAGAATAGTAGAAGGAAGAAATATGGAAAGGGTTGCAGTCAATGCTCCGAAAAGTCCGGCAACCTTGAAGCCTATAAAAGTCGCCGTTATCACCACTGGACCTGGAGTGATTTGACCGAGCACTATTCCGTCTGAAAATTCCTTCGGCGTAAGCCAGTGG
>JAJYGB010000645.1:855-4324 GCA_021785235.1 Bacteroidota bacterium | reverse complement strand
GGAGCATGGAAGGTGGCCTATGCCGATTTTGTGACCGCACTGATGTCCCTCTTCATCGTGCTGTGGCTCATGGGACAGAATGAGCAGGTGAAGAAGGCTGTGGCCGGCTACTTCAACGATCCCAAGGGCACCGCCAACCTGCTGGGCACAACCATGTCAGGCAACGGGGTAAGCATAGTAACCGACGAGGAGCGCCGCCGATTGGAGCAGTTGAAGAAGAAGCTCGAGGATGAAGGGCTATTCGACGAGGAGAGGAAACGGGAGATCCCTGAGTTTCCATCGAGGATCGGCGTCGTTACGTCACTTGAGGGCGCGGCTGTACGCGATATAATCAGCATAATCAGTAGAAGATTTCCTGCCGTCGAAGTGGTTATATATCCGGTTAAGGTGCAGGGCGACGGAGCGGCGGAGGAAATTGCCAGAGCGATTCGTGATTTCAACAAGTTGTCGACCGTGGATGTCCTAATTGTCGGTAGGGGCGGCGGAAGTCTGGAAGATTTGTGGGCTTTCAATGAAGAGGTCGTGGCCAGATCGATATTCGACAGTGCAATACCGGTGATAAGCGCGGTAGGACACCAGGTCGACTACACGATCGCCGATTTTGTTGCCGATGTGAGAGCGGCGACTCCAAGTGCCGCGGCAGAACTGATCGTGCCTGATCGGCAGGAGCTCGATGCCGGGGTCCACTCTGAAGTACGCACTATGGGGCGCCTCATCGAGCAGAAGATTTACGGGCTCACCCTGGAACTTGATAAGCTCAGCCACCATTATGCATTACAACAGCCGTCATCACTGGTCGACCAGAAGTCGCAACTGGCTGACGAACTCACGAGAAGGCTCGAAACAGAAACGCAGCATTACGTGGATGTGACGGGGCAAAAACTTATCGCCGTCGAGTCACACCTTAATGCGCTCAACCCTTCCGCGGTGCTGAAGAGAGGGTACGCATTTGTGGAGAGTTCGACCGGCATCATAAGTTCAGTTCGTGATGTAGAAGCAGGCGACAGCGCCACGATACATTTGCACGATGGCACGCTTGAATCACAGATAACAGGTAAATCGGAGCGATCGGCTTAAAATGAGTAAGTCAGCAAAACAGAAAGAAGAACTGAGTTTCGAGGAATCGTTGAAGAGACTCGAAGGAATTGTAGAGACTCTCGAAGAAGGGAATGCGTCGCTTGAGGAGTCGATAAAGCTTTACGAGGAAGGTATGACGCTCGCTAAGTCTTGCATGACGCGGTTGAATGAGGCTAAATTGAAACTGAAGAAAATTCAGAAAAGTGCCGGCGGCGCGCTGGAGGAAACAGACATTGACAATTAAGTGGAGACCAGATGGAGTATAAGTACCTTTATTCCATTAATTCACCGGAAGATCTACGAAAGCTTAGCGTAAACGAGCTGAAGATACTTGCGCAGGAAATCAGGGAATTCCTGATAGACACAATCTCGCAGATTGGTGGGCACCTGGGGGCCAGTCTTGGATCCGTGGAGCTGACGCTCGCTCTTCATTATGTCTTCCATACCCCGGACGACCAACTCGTTTGGGACGTTGGGCATCAGGGATACATACATAAAATTATTACAGGCAGGCGGGATGTTTTTCATACGATCCGGCAGTTTCACGGGATAAGCGGTTTCCTCAAGCGTTCCGAAAGTCCGTACGACGTATTTGGCGCCGGTCACGCGAGCACTTCAATATCCGCGGCGCTTGGTGTAGCTACCGCCCGTGATTTTATGGGGGACGAATTCAAAGTCGTCGCGGTGATTGGCGACGGCGCGATGACAGGCGGCATGGCGTACGAAGCTATGAATAACGCCGGGCTCCTCAAGAAAGATTTAATTGTCGTATTGAATGACAACAATATGTCGATTGCTCCCAACGTCTGGTCCATCTCGAACTATTTCAGCAGCCTGACGGTGACAGGGGCATACAATAAGCTCAAAAGAAATGTCTGGGATCTGACCGGAAAGCTTGACTCGGTCGGTGACAGGATACGTAAGGTGGCCGGTAGGTTGGAAACGGGAATGAAGGCCATCGTGACACCCGGCATGCTATTCGAGGCGCTTGGATTCAGATACTTCGGCCCGTTCAATGGGCACAACATTTCTCAGTTGATCTCGACATTCCGGGAAGTGAAAGATCTCAAGGGGCCTATCCTGGTCCATGTTACGACTGAAAAAGGCAAGGGCTATCTCCCTGCTGAGGAAGACAAGCAAAAGCTTCACGGGGTTGCCGCGTTTGACAAAGTAACCGGTGCCCAGTACAAGAAGGAAGGTCCACCTTCTTTGACGAAAGTGTTCGGTGAAGCGCTGGTGGAAATAGCGCGGAAGAACGATAAGGTGGTGGGCGTAACGGCGGCGATGCCTGACGGTACGGGGCTGAACATACTCCAGAAAGAACTTCCCAGCAAGTTCTTTGACGTGGGCATCGCGGAACAGCACGCGGTTACTTTCTGCGCCGGGATGGCGACACAGGGCTACATTCCGGTGGCCGCGATTTACTCGACTTTTCTCCAGAGAGCCTTCGACCAAATTATTCACGATGTGGCAATTCAGCACTTACATGTTGTGTTTGTGCTAGACCGCGGCGGACTAGTCGGCGCCGATGGACCCACTCACCACGGAGCATTTGATCTAAGCTATCTTCGCCTCATCCCCGGAATGGTTATCATGGCACCTAAGGACGAGAACGAGCTTAGAGACATGCTACTCACTGCTGTTAATCATAAAGGCGGTCCGGTGGCGGTGCGCTATCCGAGAGGAAACGCTTTTGCATCGCCTGTCGGGAAAATTGAAGAACTGCCGATTGGGAAGGGAGAAGTTTTGGAGACGGGGAATGACGTCGCTCTCCTTGCCGTCGGATTGATGGTGAATCATGCGTTGAAGGCGGCCGAGGCTCTCGAGCGGGAAGGAATACACGCGCAAGTTGTAAACATGCGTTTCGTGAAACCGATCGATACCGAGCTGCTCGACGAGATCGCCAGCAAATTCGATCACATCGTCACAGTAGAAGATAACTCAATAAAAGGCGGTTTCGGAAGCGCGGTACTAGAAGCTCTTCAGGAGATTGGCAAGCCTGTTCGCGTACTGAACCTCGGGCTTCCAGACTCGTTCATCGAGCATGGCCGTCCGGAGGAGCTATATGATCTCGTTGGACTTAATCCTGAAGGGATTGCGGAAAAGGTCCTTCATTTCATAAACGTCGAGGGGACCTCGTCGCGAGAGTCCGTTCTCGTGGGGAGGTAGAAAATGGATGATATCAGACTTGGCGTGATTGGCGGCGGCGCGATAGGCGAGCGATGGTTGCATGATTTCTCCGATATTCAGGGTGAAGGCTCAGGTGTGGACTGCTGGTGAGAGCCAGCCGCGCCACCAAATGTTTCATCGATTTTCGATGAGGCAGGCTGTATGCGCCCGCAGGCCCGCGGGCGGGAACCTCGCCAGCGCCCTCGCCGGGTCCTCGCAATCC
>JAJYGB010000645.1:0-845 GCA_021785235.1 Bacteroidota bacterium | reverse complement strand
CGCAAGTCGTACATCTCCCGTTGTTGAAGAAGATTAGCGGGGTGAAGGTTGCCGCTCTTTCCGAACAGGACAGGCAGAGGCTTGCAGCTCTCGGGAGACAGCATGGCATTTCGAAACTTTACAACAGTCCGGAGGAATTGCTGGCCGATCCCGACATCGACGCTGTGGATATTTGCACTTCATCCGAGAGCCATTTTGAAATTGCCGTAGCCGCTTTGAACGCCGGTAAGAATGTGCTCATAGAAAAACCGCCGACGATAGACCAGAAGCAGTGTAGCACCCTGACCAAGCTGGCTGATGAAAAAGGAAAGATTGTGCTAGCTGCCATGAACAATAGGTTCAGGGCTGATTTCATGATGTTGAAAAGCTACCTCGCCGACAAGCAACTCGGCGAGGTGTTTTACATCAGTGCCGCGTGGCACAAGCAGGAGCCGAGCACAAAAATGCGCCTCGACTCGCGCTCATCCGACAGGCGAGGCGTGATGCTTGATCTCGGAATTGTCCTTGTCGATCTTTCGCTTTGGCTCCTCGATTTTCCGGAGATAAGCGGAGTGAACGCCGCTTTTTTTAGTCGGAAGTTCAAGAAGGTGGAGGACACGGCGCTGGTCACACTGCGGACCAAAAAGGGGGGCATGATCAGGCTCGACGCGAGTTGGGGCCTGCAGCAACCTGATGAAAACTTTAGGTTCGAAGTTTACGGCACGACCGGTACGGCGACTCTTAGCCCGCTTCTCCTTCACCGCAGGATTAACGATGAACTTGTTAGCCTTACCCCCGTCCAAAATTCGAGATTTGAAAACGTCTTTAAACGCAGTTACGAGACGGAGCTGACTAATTTTGTCAGA
>JAJYGB010000247.1 GCA_021785235.1 Bacteroidota bacterium | reverse complement strand
GCGAGATATTCCTACCTGCACGCGATCGCCGGCATTTCCAGCGATAACTTGCGGATATTCCTCGGCGGCTCGCTCAGCTCTCTCTTCTGCGCGTCGGATTATTACTTCTCCCTCTCCGGCAATTTCACCGGAAGAGCGATCTCGTCGTGGTACTGGAGCCACTCGATCGACCTCTCGGTGATGGCGGATTACTCTCCTGCGTACCGCGAATCGTTTTCCCTGTTCCTCTTCTTCCCCGTCGTAAGCAACGTCTCCAGGCCGCAGTATTCGTCCAGCGGAGACTACAGTTACACCGAGAACAACTGGAAGATCAAGGCGTTCGGCACCACTGAATCGTTCATCAGGAATTTCTCCGTGAATTCGATTCTCTTCTATCAAAGGCCGGTCCTGGGAGATTTCAACCTTCAATTGAGTTACGGATTTTCCTATTCATTTTACGGAACACCGCAGGACATCAACATGTACATGAATGATTTCCGAGCCGGGTTCTTCTACTGTTTTTAGCATGCAGGCACGTCTGGCTCTCTTTCGGGAAAACCTCTTGTTCGAGCCTGTTCCAAAAGAGGGAAACTGTCATTCTGAAGGAGTCCGTCCGTGCTTTTATGGACGGACGACTGAAGAATCCATTGTTTTGGTCTGAAAGATGGATGTCCCGTCCAACCGCTTTACATGTCGGGATGCCGCAGGGCGGGACTTCGGTTCACTCAGCATGGCGACGCAGACTTTTGGGACAGTCTCGATCAAGGTGAGGGTGATTCTTGAATCAAAGTCAACGCTTTCCTGTCGCTTCAAATCTGTGCAAAAGAGGTCTTGAAATTTTGAGGGCGACGGCGTCACGGCCCCGCGGAACTCATAACACCGAATATTTATATCGATCATTGACAAACGTCAGGAAAATGAAATGAAACAGATCGCGGCAATAATCCTTGCATCCGTACTTCTAACAAGCTGCGAAGAGCGTCTTCTTGGACCCGAACCGGCAGACACGCCGCAGACTAATTTCGAGATTCTCTGGAAGACCTTCGACGAGAAGTACGCCCTCTTTTCCGCGAAGAACATAAACTGGGACTCGCTCCACACGTTCTATGGCGCCATGGTCACGCCGTCGACAACCGACGATCAGCTCTGGAACATCTGCACGGAGCTACTGTCGAACCTCGACGACGGACACGTCGTCCTTATCAACCGGGATGTGTCGAAGGTGTTCAGCGCCGGCAAGGTTGGACAAAGAAGGATGGACGATTTCAGTCTTGATCTGATCAAGCAGAGATTTCTCGACAGCTGTGTGGTTGCGGGTCAGGGCCGCATCACTTACGGGAAAATCAAAAACAACAACATCGGGTACATACATGTTTCCTCGTTTACTGGAACAAATTCCGGCAACGGGGTTGACTGGGCGTACGCCGTCGATTCGGCGGTCGCGAAACTATACGGTTGCGACGGGATGATCGTCGACGTCCGGAATAACGGGGGCGGCCTGCGCGTCACGGGTGACATCATCGTCTCGGCCTTTATCGACCGGGAGATAACCTATTTTTACCAGAGGCTGAAGACGGGCCGGGGACACGACGATTTCGGTCCGGTAAGGGCGATAACAATATCTCCGCGGCCAAACACGCCGACATACACGAAGAAGATCACCTTCCTTACAAACCGGTTCTCTGCAAGCGGCTCGGAATACGCAGCGCAGATATTCAAGAACTTATCTTACTCGACCCAGATCGGCGACACAACTTACGGCGTCCAGGGTGAAATCACCGCCGATGCCGAGATGCCGAACGGATGGGTGTTCTGGTTCCCTTGCACGCTGACAACCACACCCGACGGCGTGTGCCATGAAGGCATCGGGATCGTCCCTGACATGCTCGTCGAAAATTCGAAATCGGATATCGATGCCGGAAGGGACAGGATATTGCAGCGTGCGATAGGCTATCTGTCAAATTAGTATGGCGCCTATGTTCGGACGAGTAATAATTATCCTCAGTCGCGTCGAGGGGAAGGTGCGCTGCCGGCAAGAAACGCGTCGCGGCGAATCATGTGCGGTTATGAACATAGATTTCAACAGTGTGGAGAACGTTTATGGCACCACATTCTACGATCATCCATGGTACACTCATCACCCTCTGAACCTTGTCGTTCTCGCCGAATACCGGCTTGCCCGGCGGAGAAGATTCGCATTGCAGTTCACCGGCCCGATGGCTGGCCTCGTCTCGCTGCCGGATATACTTTCGGTGGGAATGTATATGAACAACATTGTCGCGGGGGTGGAATGCGTATTCTAATGGGTCGTTATGAGGTAGAATCCTAAGAAAGAAAATGGATTTCATTATCTATCTCACTCTCTTCCTTTTCGGATTGTTCTTCCGAACCGGCTACGAGCTCCTCAAGGAAAAAGGGAAAGTGAGGGGCAAGAACAGACTTTTGTTCGCAAGCGTATTCGCGGCTATGATGCTCATGTGGATGAGCTGGTTCGCGATGTGCCAGCTCGATCCGGTTCGGCTCAATGTGACCGGGACGGTCCGTTCGGTTGGTCTCGCCGTCGAGGCAGCTGGATTAGTACTTGCACTTGCTGCACTGGTACAGCTTAGAGGTCTTGAGAACATAAAACAGCTCGTGACTTCCGGACTGTTCGCGAGGATTCGTCATCCGATGTATCTCGGTTTCGTTCTGTGGATTATCGGGTGCACGCTGCAACATGGAGCCGTTGTGAGTTTTGCTGCCGGGCTTGTCGGAATAGCGAATATCATCTACTGGGCCCGGCTTGAAGAAGCAAGACTGTCGTCGGCGTACGGTGAAGATTACTTGCGCTATCGCGCGAGAACGTGGTTCTAGCCGGCGTGCGGGAAAGCTGCCATCAAAGGATTGCGTTTCAGCCGGAATAATTCCAAATTCTGTCGCAGCAAATCGAGTCTAGGGAGGCTTAATATGACAACCGACGAAAGTCGAAGGGCTTTTTTAAAGGCGGGCATCCTTATCGGCGCCGGAGTTTTGGCCGAAGGTACAGCGCCCGGCCTTCTTGCGAAGACCTCAAAATTTCTCATCTCCGAAACTCCGGACGTATGCGTGGTTCACGGGGATGACTACTATGCCGCCGCCGTCAAAGCGGTTAACGAACTTGGAGGAATGAAGAAATTTGTCGCCAATGGCTCGACGGTCGGGCTCCTGGTCAATTCGCGTTACAACAAGCCGGGAACCTTCGTCAAACCGGAGATCGTGATAGCGGCACTCGACATGTGCTTTGCGGCAGGGGCGAAGAAAATCGTCAGCCTGGAGAACGTTTCGGATTCATACTGGCGCCTGAATAGTTTCTCGAAGAAGCATTCCGAAGCGATCGACGGGATCGGGTATGCGGGGAACAATTATAAGAAAGTCAAAATCCCTGGCGGAATATCGCTGAAGGAAGCTGAGGTCGAGTCGGCCCTATTGGAGTGCGATACTTTTGTAAACATACCGATCTTCAAACAACACGAAGGCGTGAGGATCACCGGGTGCCTTAAGAATGTCATGGGACTGACATCCTCCGGTACGAACGACTTCTTTCACAACGGATCGCACAAGGGCGGCGGTTACGCCGATGTTCCGTTCCTGTCTCAATGCATTGCCGATGTGAACCTGATCCGGAAACCCGACTTGTGCATCGCCGATGCGACCGAGTACATAACGAGCAACGGACCATTCGGGCCCGGCAATGTCGTAAGAACAAAGAAGGTTGTTGCCGGTACCGATATCGTGGCGGTGGACGCGATGGGTGGGCAAATTCTCGGTTATGCGCCCTCCGATATTCTGCCGATAGCCATGGCTCACAAACACGGGCTCGGCGAAATGGATCTGAAAAAAGTGAATATCCGGGAATCATGACGTGACCCGCCTGGCGTTGCTTGTCCTCCTTTTTGCGTCTCAATCTTATGCGCAGAATATCTCCGGACTGGTGCCGGACTCGATTGAAGGGAGGCTGAAACTCGGCGAGGATATATGCCGGAGATGATCTTTACAGACTGATCGACGGCGGCGCGGACATATTCAAGGAGTATGGCTTCGACACGGTCGTGGTCCAGCGCTATTCAGACATGCGCGACGACTATGTCGATGTCGAACTTTATCAGATGAAAGATTCTTCTGCGGCATACGGAATCTTTTCGGCGGTAACGTTCACTACCGGCAGGCGGATCGACGACTTTCCCTGCGAAGCCTACGCCGGGGACGGATTCCTCCTGTTCTGGAAAGGAGAATATTACGGCAGCCTGACCGCATCGCAACCGTCCGGGTATTCGGGATTGGTGCGGGCGGCTGAAGTCATGGCGAGCCGGATCGCAGGCCTCGGCAAGCCGCAGTTAGCCGCCATG
>JAJYGB010000427.1 GCA_021785235.1 Bacteroidota bacterium | reverse complement strand
TTATCATACGCAAAGAAGGCCGGTGACTGGTGGTGCGGTTTAAAGATTATCGACAAGCCCCGGCTTCGAGGGTTGATAATGGCTATTCACGGCGATTATGTCGGTGACTATATAGTGTTTTCGACAATTTCCGACGGCACGCCGGGCTTATTTAAATTGTACCATGTGACTGGCGATGAGAAGTATGCGGACGTCCCAACCGGGGCAGGCAAGTGGCTTTTGAAAAACACCTACATTCCGGATCGTGGGATGTTTTACGACGCGATCAATGCGAAGACTGGTGAGGTGATGAAGCAGAACAGTCCCTTTTGGCCAGATAAGAAGAGTCAAACGTTGGAAGACGTCGCCCGGCCAAACAACGAAGGCTCACTCTTCCTGGAGATGTACCGGTACACGAAGGATGAAGAGTACAAAAAGGTCTTTCTCGAAATCTGTAACAGCCTTGTGGAGAAACAGGGGCCCCAGGGGCTGTGGATGCAATTTACGCCCAATAAAATGGAGGACGGTTCGTTCCATCCCCGTTTTAACCTTTGGTACGCGGAATCTCTTTTGAACGGATATGACCTCACACACGATACCAAATATCTGGAGGCCGCAAAGAGAACACTGGAGACTTACCGGAAAGCTCAGCAGAATGACGGCACGATTTATTACAAGAATTATCTCGACGGCAGATTCGATAAGAGCTCCGTCGCCGGTTCCGCGGTAGCTTTTGCCGGCCTTCTCTGGATAAGAATGGTGAAGTACGGGGCGGGCGACGATTTCAAAGAGAACATCGAAAAGGCCTACAAATGGATCTCCAGAAATCGCTATTCGACCACACATCCCGACAACAACCTTCGTGGTGGCGAGATAGATTTCACGTTGAAAAATAAAAATGGAAGAATATGGCTTACTCAAAGAGACCTTGGGACGACGTTCAGTCTGAGATTCCTCGTCGATTACTACAAATATAAGTTTGAATGAAATCATGAATAAGCAGAAAGTCTTTGCTTAATTTGTCATCTTAAAATGTGGGGGGAACGACATGCTTGCAGAGCGCACATTTGGCAGACTGAAGGTTCTCACGACAGAAGACAGAAAGGAGCTCGGGGAGCTTGCAGCCAGGAGCATCGAGTATAAGATCAACGATCTTCTTCAGCAAAAGCTTGAGATACGCATGGTGTTCGCGGCTGCCCCTTCTCAGGACGAAATGCTGGCCAGGCTGACCGCGAGCGGCAAAATCGAGTGGGATCGCATTACCGCCTTTCATATGGATGAGTATATCGGATTGCCAAAAGAGGCGCCGCAACTGTTTCAGGAATATCTGAACCTGCACCTCTTTTCAAAAGTGCCATTCCGAAAGGTTCATCTGATAGACTCCGAGACGGCGAATGTTCTCGAAGAATGCAGAAGATACACCGAACTGATCAGCGCGGCCCCGATTGACATCATTTGTATGGGGATTGGAGAAAACGGACATATAGCTTTCAATGATCCCGGAGTCGCCGACTTTGAAGACAGGGAAGTCTTTAAGATCGCAAAGCTTGATGGGATTTGCCGCAGACAACAGGTGAATGACGGCTGCTTCCATGATATCAGATCGGTTCCCAGATATGCCTATACTCTGACCGTCCCCACATTGTTTTCTGCGAGCCACCTGTTTGTTAGCGTCCCCGGGATCAGGAAAGCTGAGGCTGTCCGGAAGACACTAACGGACGTCATAAGCGACAAATGTCCGTCTACAATTCTCAGGCGCCATCCTGATGCGACTCTATTCCTGGATCAGGAATCAAGCTCGTCGATGGATTCGGAAGACTAATGACCCGCAAAATTACCGAAGTCGGCGAGTCCCATAATTCGGTCACACTTGCGGGCGTAAGTTCAATTACGGTGCTCATCACCTGCATCCGGGTTTTGTCTCACACTCTAGCCTCATTCGCGCAAAACCTGGTGTCCTTGAAGATCACCGACAATCTCCGATTTCTTTGAACCGGCTCTCCAAGAAGCCTGCGATACGCCCCACTCCAAAGGATTAATCCCTTTGGCCGATTTTATCAATGAATCTGCTCCTGTATTTTGGCTGTTGACGAAAAGCGAATCCGGAAGTCCGCGGTTCCTTGCAGAGGACCCCTGAATCGGACAGAGAATGGGAGGAGAGGAATAAGAGTTCTTAATGAATCCCTTTCCTCGACCCGACGGATATCGATCTAAAAATAAAGTTAGGACCTGATATCAAGCGTAAACTCCATATCGGAATTATCGACCTCGTGACCAAGGGGCCGACAAAAGCGTTGTGGGCTCGCGTGATGAACGCGAACTTCGCGAGCATCATGCCTCAGGTGCTTGGAGTATGGTGCGAAGAACTCGGCCATGACGTTACCCTCGTATGTTACACCGGTTTTGAGAATCTCGTGGACGAACTTCCGCAGGACGTCGATGTCGTGTTTATCGGCGCCTTCAGCGAAGCGGGGCAGACGTCTTACGCGCTGAGTAATCTTTTCAGGTCGCGGGGCGCGATCACGGTTCTCGGCGGCCCGCACGCGCGCTGCTATCCGCAGGACGCGCAGAAATATTTCGACTACGTCGTCGGCCTGACGGATAAGAATGTGATTGAGGAAGTCCTCAATGATTGTTCGCAACACCGGCCCTTAGGCCTGTACTTTACCGCGAAGCAGCAGCCCGCTTCGATACCGGGAGTACAGGAGCGCTGGAAATTTATCGAGGCGACGCTTAAGAAGGCGCCGCTAATAAAAATGGTTCCGATGATCGGGAGCCTGGGATGCCCCTATACCTGCAGCTTCTGCATAGATTCAGTCATACCCTACCAACCCCTCGATTTCGGGCTGATGAGGGAAGATCTCTCATTCTTACTGAAAAAATTTAGACGCCCGCTCGTCGGGTGGCACGATCCCAACTTCGGGATCAGGTTCGACGATTACATGAACGCGATCGAGGAGGCTGTGCCGCCTGACAGCATAGACTTCATAGCCGAAAGCAGTTTGTCGCTGTTATCCGAGCCGCATCTCAAGAAACTCAAGCGCAACGGATTCAAAGCCATCCTTCCCGGAATCGAGTCGTGGTACGAACTCGGAGGCAAGTCTAGGACGAACGGAATAGCAGGCATGACTAAAGTCAGACAGGTGTCCGAGCACGTCAACATGATCCTGCGCTACATCCCTTACATACAGACCAATTTCGTGCTGGGTCTCGAAACGGACGAGGGACCGGAGCCGTTCGAACTGACAAAGAAGTTTCTTGATTTGACGCCAGGCGCTTTCCCCGGCTACTCGCTCCTTTCCGCGTTCGGACAGGCGGCGCCTGTTAATCTCGAATACCAGCGGGCCGGACACGTCCTCCCGTTTCCGTTCCACTTCCTCGACAACAATCACGCGATGAATGTGAAACCGAAGAATTACACCTGGCCGGAATTCTACGACAATGTAATTGACCTGACGAAATACACCTTCACATGGAATAAGATCATACGGCGATTCGGCGCAAACGGCGCGATAAAGCCGCGTTTGATGAACCTGTTGCGCGCCGTCTCATCGGAAGGATTCGGGAGGATAAAGTTTTTCACGGAAGTTCGCCGCCTTCTTCACACAGATCGTCAATTCCGCGGGTTCTTTGAGAAGGAGACTACGGATATACCGCCTTTCTACACTGAGATGGTGAAGAAGGACCTGGGATCGCTCTGGGACTGGCTCCCACCCGGTGCGATGTATCATGACCCGAATGCATATCTCAAGGCCGTGGGCGGATATGCCCAAGGTGCAAATGCAGAAAGCCTTCAGACTTCGGAGAGATCCACAAGGGCGCCAGTTTTGGTGGAGCAACTGGCGGAGAGGCGGAGGGGGTAGGAATTCAATCGGGCAATCGGGATTGGGCCAGGTTGATCTCTGTGACTGGATTCAGGGGGTTCGTCGTTGACCTCCCGCAAAGTCCGGTTTCTTCACTAGTCCCGCTCCGGAGAAAAGTATACGCGAACTCCACGCGATCGTGGGAGGAGGCAGAAACGCGCACTTGCTTTCTGGCGGTCCCTAATAACAGAAACATTGAGGGCATCATTATATGTGGCAGCCTGTATGGAAGTAATTCTGAACCGGAGAACGCGTGGCTGAGAAAATTCGACTACTGATCATCGAAGACAACGCACTCTTGCGCGAAGGCTTTTCGGCGATTATCAGAAGACAACCTGACATAAGGATTGTGTCGGAACCGGGGAACAAAAAGAAACCTCTGCGAATAATTCGCGATCTGAAGCCGGACGTCCTCCTCCTCGATCTTGGGCTGAGAAACCAAAGCAGTCTGGAGCTCGTCAAGACTGTCAAGTCGGACTTGCACGAAACAAAGGTGATAGTCATGGATCT
>JAJYGB010000564.1 GCA_021785235.1 Bacteroidota bacterium | reverse complement strand
CTCGAGGTCCCCGGTCTTCATTCTGCAATTGGCGAGACTCGATAATGACACCATGTCGTGGCCGGAGATGCTTGCGAGCAATTTCGACGCCTCAGCGAAGTCGCCCGTGTCTATGTATGCCGATGACACCAGCCTGAGATACCAGTCCTCATTCTCGAACTCCCGGAACTCGCGGGCGGCATCAATGACTTCACCGTACAACTTCTGTCTCAGCAGTACCTCCAAGTACGCGGCGACCTTCGGTGGCGTCCGCTTCTCTCTCGCGGCCTTACCGAGGTACAACATCGCCGTCTCTGCATCACCCGCAAGCGAGGCGGCTCTGCCGAGTTTCGTGAAGAGCACGTCGGGTGCAAACACGGGTTCGATCGCGGTTGTCGTTCTACCGGCGAGATTTCCACCCTCGTAATGCTTAATGGCGTCGGCGAAAGCACACTTTGATTCCTGGTATTTCCCAAGCTTCATATATATATCGCCCTTCAGAAGCCGGGCGAAAGCCTGCTCGGGCGCGGCCGCAAGCGACTTGTCGCACGCGATGAGGGCAGCATCATCGTCACCCTTTTTGGACAAGTTCTCGGCGATTATACCGTAAATGGAGGCTTCAACTGATTTTCCGAATCCACCCGCTGCAAGCGCCTCGTGCAGATGAGCGAGGCCTTTATCGATCTCACCCAGTATAATCTCCGTCTGGCCCAATTGGTAAAGGGCGTAGCCGTAGTTTTGTCGCCGTTCTACCTGCTCAAGCAGGAGCCTGTGGTTCCGCCGGGCCTTCTCGAATATGACTTCCTCATCCTGCGCGTAACCGAGGTGGTCGACGATCACATCGGATTGCACGATCCTCGCGCGCAGCTCGTTCAATGAGCTCGTAATTTGTTCATGGACTTTTCCGGTGAAGTGCACGCCCTTGAGTTTTCTGAATAACCGCGGATAAGCGACCAGGTGGTACTGTGCATCATCCTTGTTACCGATTTTGCTGTTCAGGTTGAGAAGGAACGCTTCCGCCTTTCCTCCCGAGATCAGCTTGCGGATTTTCGCGTGGTACGCCGCGGAGATTCTTTCGTCCGCGTCGAGGTAAAGTATCCAGTCGCCGGTTGTGTGTTTCAGGGATTCATTTCTGGCGGCGGAAAAATCGTCGCACCACGGGAATTCGAAGACACGGGCGCCGAAGCTATCGGCTATCTCCCGGGTGCTGTCGGTGGAGCCGGTATCGACTATAACGATCTCGTCGACCATCCTGCTGACGCTTTCGAGGCAGCCCCGCAGGAAACGCTCTTCGTTCTTCACTATCATTGAAAGTGATAGCTTCATTTTCCGCTTTCAGCTTTCCTGGATTTCAACGCATCCAGGACTTTCTTGCGAAAAGAAACCTGCTCGACGGGTTTCACTATGAAGTCGTTCGCGCCATACTCCACGGCCTTCCTGACGTTTGCGGAGTCGCCGTACGCGGTCATTATAATAACGGGCGTATCCTTATTGACGCTCCCCCCGCGTACTTTCCGGAGGACCTCGAGGCCGTCCATCTCCGGCATCATGATATCGAGCAGTATCAGGTCGAATTTCGAATTGCTCGCGAGCATAAGCGCTTCGGCGCCGTCTGCCGCATTGGAAATATCAAAACCGATCTGCTTCAGGTGGAACTCGACAAGTTTCCTGATCATCGGGACATCATCCGCGACGAGTGCCTTCATCTTTTGAGCCTATTCTTCAACTGGACGAGAATATCCTCCGCTTCCCGCCAGTTGATCGGGGAAGCGTGGACGGTTTCATTTAGCCGCGTCGCGAGCGTGGTCGCCTCATCGTAACCGAATGATCCTCCGGTTCCGCTGATATTGTGGGTTATCTTTCTGATGGTATCCACATCCTCTTTGTGTATCGCTCTTTCGAGTTCGTCCACCTGTTCTCCGAAATACCTGACGAACTCCGCGACCATATTACGCACCACATCACTGTACTCGTCTTCATTCACGCCGAATGGGTTTTCCTTCGCCTTCGGATCCGTCTGGATAGCGGACCTGACGAATTTCTCGCCAAAGACCTGCCTGAGTTTGTGGAGAAGTACCTCTTCGGTCAGAGGCTTCGTTATCACCGCCTCAGCCCCAAGTTTGCTTGCGGAGACGACGTTTATCCTGTCGGAGTACGCCGTCATAACGACAACCGGTATGTTCTTCGTCAAATCGTTCGACTTCATTACCTGGAGCGTCTTGAAGCCATCCAGCCGGGGCATCATCAGGTCGAGGAGAATGAGGTCCGGCTTCGAGGATATCGCGACCTGGAGGCCTTCATAGCCGTCCGACGCCACGAAGACTTTTAGTTTAAGTCTCCTGAAAAAGTCTTCGGCAAACCGCTGGACAATTTTCGTGTCGTCAATGACAAGGACGGCTTTCTGAGGCGCATCAGCCATTCTTTCTCCCTATGCCTCCGGAGCCCGGTTTGGCCTGCCCTGTCTTTCCGGGGAGAATTGTCTTCAAGGCTCTGGCCTTCTCCTTGTCGATCTGGGCGGAAGCCACCCTGTTCTCCGAGGCTATCTTCTCGTATACCTCTTCCCTGTGGACGGGAATTTCGTCAGGCGCCTCTATCCCAAGCTTGACGCTTCCGCCTTCGACCGAAACCACGACGACCTTGATCTTGTCGCCAATCTTGATTACTTCGCCCAACTTCCTTGTCAAGACTAACATAAATGCCTTCCATGGTCAGTTAATTTTGTATTCGGTTGAATATCTGTCTGAATTAAGAACTATTTGTCTGCCCGATCTCGCGGCATCGTTGAGGACGATGGGCGCCTTCAGGTTTGCCGTAATCGGTTCCGGGTCGCGGTGGAGCACCACAACCACAAAGGCCGTGGAGGATCGCTCTTCGGGAGAAATCTCCCCGTAGATGCCGGGCGCTACCAGCGATGCCTCAAGAAGCGGCAGGACCATGTTGGTGTCGTCCGTCGATAACAACCACCTCAACGGCTCTGTATCTTTGTCATCAATAATAATGAAGTTATGGAGTTCTTCAAAACCCGGCAGACCGTTGGGAAAATGATAGACAATACTCTCATCAAATTCCAACTCGCCAAACTGTCTCGTCACGAGTTTCGCTTTCACCGCTGTATTCTCCTCGGTCTTTCCCTGAAATTCGGGATCATTCGGACGTGATGCTGTTGAGTATGACAATATCCACTCTCCTGTTTTCCGCTTTGTGGACCGGAGTGTCGTTCGGGACGAGAGGGTGAAATTCTCCGTAGCCGACAATGGCCACCTTCTCCGGCCTGATTGGGTAACGTTGCAGTAAATAATAACCCACATTTAGCGCACGAGCAACCGACAGGTGCCAGTTGGAGGGGAACTGCGCGTTGTGGATGGGGGTGTCGTCTGTATGCCCCTCGACTCGAATCCGGTTCGGTATCGACGCCAGTAGAAATCCGAGCGTGTCCAAAACCGGGAGAGCCTGCGGTTTTATGGCGGCTTCCCCGGGGTCGAACATGAACTTCTCAAGAAAATGCACCGTAACGCCGCGCTCGTCGGCAGTGACCATGGCTCCGCCCTGCTTCAGCGCTTCACCTATCGCCGCCTTCACCTTTCGCTCCATCTTCTGGGAGGCAGCCATCGGGGACGATACCGCGGGACTCGACATAAGACCTCTATCACCGGGAAGAGTGCCCTGGCTTGGTCCGCCCCCGAACACGTTCTCAAATGCCGACATCACCGCCTTGTACTTCTTCATGTCCACCTGCGAGCTCGCGTACAGTATGACGAACAAACCGAGAAGCAGCGTTATAAGATCCGCGTAAGTCAGGAGCCATCTCTCGAGATTGTCGTGCTCACCTGCGTGCTTCCTCCGCATCAGATCTCACCCTGCTCGTTGCTCGGAAGCATCGCCCTCAATTTGGCTTTTACTATCGCCGGTATTTCTCCCGCCTGAAGGGATAGTACTCCCTCAAGCGCCACTTCCATGACCAGGTTCTCCTCGCCATGAATGGTCTTCAACTTGTCCGCCAGCGGAAGCCACATGATGTTCGCGGTGAATATGCCCCACAGGGTGGCGATGAAGGCGCTCGCGATGTGATGGATCAGGTCGTTTGGATCGCCGCCGGCGTTGGCAAGCGTCACGATAAGGCCCATGACAGTTCCGATGATTCCCATCGTCGGGGCGTAGCCTCCCATTTTCTGGAACACAAGCGCGTTTGAGCTGTGGCGCTCGTTGAGGAACCCCATCTCCGCGTCGGCGACCGCCCGGATCGTCTGGGGATCGGTTCCGTCGATCGCGAACCTGAGCATCTTCTTCAGGAAATTGTGATCAATGCCGTTGAGTTCCTTTTCGAGAGCGAGCAGGCCTTCCTTGCGCGCGATCGTGGCGTAACGGACTATCGTCCCTATTAATTTTTCCACATCGTGTTTTGGGGGCATGAATGCGACGAGTGCATATTTCCAGATCTTGCTGAACTGTTTGAACGACGTGCCGATCATCGCCGTCGCGAATGTGCCCCCGAACACGATCGTCATCGCGGGAATCATTATAAGAGCACCGATCTTCCCCCCTTCCATCAGGAAGGAGCCGAAAATCGCAAACAGGCCGAACAACAGGCCGGCGACGGTGCCGATTTCAATTGTCTTTTTCATATTACAGGAAGTTCACGAGTGATAGTTGGACAATCTTTGCGCCCGTTTGGAGGGCGGCATTGAGCGTGGTCTGTTGCTGCTGCATTTGGATAACCGCCGTGGCGACGTCCGTGTCGCCGATGTTGGACATCGTCGTCTGCAATGACTGCGTCTGCGAGGAGAGCTGGGACTGGATCAGTTGAACCCTGTTGAGCATCGCCCCCGCCTTCGCATTCGAACCGATCATGGAGTTCAGGTAATCGTTTACCGTAGTCAGATCGGCCTGGCTCGGAGGAGTTCCGCCGGCAAGTTTGTTCTGGATCGCGATCAGATTGTTGAACATCTGTCCGCCGCTGAACGCTTCCTGGCCGGTCACATTGTACTGTTCCGATATCTGGAAACCGACATCGACTTTGAGAGCTCCACCGACGCCGTTTGGGTTGGCCGACACGCCGGTCCCGTTGGAATTCATGAAGAACGGTTGGCTCGTGGTCTGGGTCCCACCAAATATATACTTGTCACCGAATTTCGTGTTCGCGAGACCCAAGAGCTGGGTTATATACTCTCCGAGCTGCGTTCCGTAGTTTGGCTGGTCCTGTGAATTCGAATCGTTCGCGGCGGAAAGCAGCATCGTCTTGATGTTCGTCAGAGTAGTGACCGCGCTCCCGAGCGAGCTCTCCTGCATTCCGAGAAAGCTTGCCGCGTATTGTGTGTTGTCGGTGTATGTGGCGTTCTGATTGATCTGATTCTGCAGGGTCATAAGACGCTGGTTCAGCGTCGGGTTGTCCGACGGCGTGTTTACCACTTTCCCGGAAGATATCTGCTCCTGCAGCTGGTCGATCGACTGACGATCCTGTCCCAGGGAGTAGAGCAGGTCGTTTACTACCTGTTGTTCGTTCACTCTCATATTAGCTCACCATTCCGATTAGGGTTTGGTACATCGCGCTTGCGGTCGATGCCACCTTTGCCGCGGCTTCAAAAGAATTTTGATACTGTATCATGTTTGTCAGCTCCTCGTCCGTTGAGACTCCGGAGATCGACGTCTGGTAAGATGTCATTTGGTTCTGCTCCGTCTGAAGAGTCTGGACGGTGTTGTTTGCCTGCTGGGTATCGGTGCCGACCTGGTTCACGAGAGCCTGGTATGCCCCCATGATGGATTGTCCGTTGGCCGCAACGGCTGTATTAAGAACGTTTGCCATTGCAGCGGCATTCTGCCCGTCACCAGGATCGCCCGACGAGGAGGCGGCAATATTGTTCAGGCTCTGAAGTATGTCCGGGGAAATCTGAATGCTCCCTGCCGAAGTCCCCTGAAAGAATGTCTTTCCCGTCTGCGGAGGATTGCCGTTCGTCGAAAGTGTGTATCCCGTTGAGTTGAATGTATTAATCGTCTTGACGAGCGTGTTGGCAATGCTGTCGAGTTGAGCCGAATACGTCGGTATTTGAGTGTCGTATGAATTGATGAGACCGGCCACCTCTCCGGAGTTCACTGTTGCGGGAACCGAGGAATCCGACCTCCCGATCGTTATCCCGCTCGCGGTTTGAGTCATTTTGAACTGGTACGCGGCCCCGGCCGCGACCAATACCACGCCGCCCGCCGTCACGTTCGTCATCCCATTCGCGTCAGTGACGACTTTCACATTGACAAGGTTGCTCAACTTGCCGACCGCACTGTTCAGCTGGTCCTGAAGGTCGGACGAATTCCTGGATGTCCCCGCGTTAGCCTGCAGCTGCTGGTTTATACCGGCGATTTGTGAAGCCAGTTGATTTATCTGGGTCACGTCGGACTGTGCCTGCTGGCTAACCTGGTACTTCAGGTTCTGAAGCTGTTCGTTCAGAGTGTTAAAGGTCGTCGCCACGTTGACACCGTTTTGCAGCACAGTCTGGCGTATGCCTTCGTCTTCGGGGGTCTGGGCCAATGTCTGGAAAGAACTGAATAGCGCGTTGAGTTGCGATGTCAGTCCGCTGGTCGAGCTGGAAGTCTCGTTGAAAATCCCCTGGACACTGGTGAGAGTCTGCTGATTTATGTTCGCCTGATTTAAATCCGAATTGATGCTGGTAACCTGTGAATTAACGTATTCGCTCCTCACCCCTTCAATGCGGTTTATCTCCACACCTGTTCCGATGTAGCCGTATGTGGTTTGCAGCGGTGTCGAGGCCTGTGTAACGACTCGCTGTCTTGTATAGCCTGTGGTGTTTGCGTTGGCGATGTTATGACCGGTCGTCTCGAGCTCAGCCTGGGACGTGAGCAGAGCATCACGTGCCATGTTCAGTATACTGCTAATGCCTCCCATAGTTTCCCCGTCAGGCTTTCTTGTCCACGAGTTTTCTGTTTCCGTTGTCCGTCAGGATCCGGATGTTCTGTCTGATGAACGCAATCGAGTGGAGAAGGACGACATTCGTGATGTTGTTCAGCTGCACGACCTGTTCGTAAACTTGCTTGAAACCGGCCTGCAGCTTCAGATAATCCTCAGAGCTTTCACGTCCGAGCTTCGCGGACAGCATACGCGGGTCGTTCACGTCACTACCGGAGAGGGCAAGCCTTTTAAGGATCGCCGCCCTCTTCTCTTCAGCGAGGCGGATGTTATTGAGCTCGTCCAGTTCTTCGCCAACGATCTTCTGAATTTCTTCGGTATCAAGCTTCCCGATCGCCACCTGTTTTCTCGTCAGGATGCCGAGCATCTTTTCAAATTCCGCGGCCTCGTGTTTCGTCGCTTCGATTAAATTGTTGCCGTCACCGTCCGCCATTGCTCACCTCGCTTGCGTCAAACATGTTGAGATAACTCGTAACTCTCTTGACGTAGTTTTGCGTCTCCTGGAAAGGGGGCATGCCGTTATACTGTTCAACTGTTCCGGGTCCCGCATTATAAGACGCCAACGCCATGTTGATATCACCTGAATACTTCTCTATGAGACTCTTGAGATACTTCGCGCCACCCATGATATTTTCCCTCGGATCGAAGGAGTTGGAGATCCCCATCTCCTTCGCGGTGGGGTCGGTAAGCTGCATGAGGCCTTTTGCATTCTTCGAAGAGACCGAATCTGCCTTACCTGCCGATTCAGCCGCAATAACGGCCCTTATCAAGTTGGGCTGAAGATCGTAAGTGCTCGCCGCTTCATTTATTATATCGGAGTATTTACCGACGTTCTCCAGCACGGAACCGGAGCTGTAAGCCTTGATTTTTTGAAGCGCCATCGCCTGTGCACTGGTAAGTCCCTGCAACGGGATAGCGGGGTCAGAGGCCGATATGCCGTGGGCCTGTGAATCCATATCTTCGCCGGTAAACTGCTTGTAGAGCATGTTACCTATACCGAGATTGGAATTGTCCGTAATGTACTGCGACAGCTTCGTGTTGAACAGGCTTGTCATTATATCGTTTCCGTATCCCTCCTGGCTGTCGCTCCCGTCGATCTTCTCGGTTTGCTGCATCGACTTCAGCATGTACTGCATGAACACAGCTTCGAAATCCTTGACGGCGGCTTTTAGTTTCGCCTTCTGCTGATCCGTGAACTGAACGTGGCCCGCCGACGGGCTTTGCTGAACCTTGTCCATTTTAATTACATTATTACCAGTTCCGCCTTCAACGCGCCAGCGGCTTTCAGAGCCTGAAAAATGGCGATGATGTCGCGCGGCCTGACTTTGAGCGAGTTGAGCGCGGTGGCTATATCCTGCACTGTTGCGGCGCCGTTAATCGCGACCATCGAATTGCTGTCCTGGGTAACCTGCGCGGTCGCTGCCTGCGTCACGACGGTTTGCCCCTGCGAAAACGGCGCGGGCTGAGATATAACGGGGTACGCCTGAATCTCTATATTGAGATTTCCGTGGGAAATGGCGACCGGCAGCACGGTGACGTTCTGCCCGACCACAACCGTCCCGGTTCGCTCGTTTATGACCACGCGCGCGACGACGTCCGGCACTACCTCCAGCAACTCAATCTGGGATATGAACTGCACGAGCTTATCCTTGGACTGGAACGGCTGGGGGATCTGGACATTTATCGTGCCGCCGTCGACGGCATCAGCCACCGTATCGCCCACGCTCTTGTTGATAGTTTCCGCGACGCGGGTCGCGGTCGTGAAATCTTCCTGTGAGAGGATGATCGAGAGGGTCCAGTTGCTCATGAAATCGACGGGAGGCGTTTCCTGTACCAGGCCGCCGTTCGGAATTCTTCCCGTGGTCGTGAAGTTCCTCTGTATCTCGGTGCCGGCCGCGCGGATATCGAAACCACCGACTGAGAGAGGACCCTGCGCGGTGGCATAAATCTTCCCGTCCTGACCGATGAGATCGGTGAGGAGAAGCGCGCCTCCCTGGAGGCTGGTGGCATCTCCCATCGAGGAGACAGTCACATCGATCGAAGCGCCCCTGCTGGAGAAAGGTGGTATTGACGCGACCACCATGACGGCGGCCACGTTTCTCATGCGGATCTGCGACTGATTAACGGTTATCCCGAACCTCTTCAGCATGCTGGCGACGGACTGCTGCGTGAATATGGACATCTGCGAATCGCCGGTGCCGTTGAGCCCGACGACAAGCCCGTAGCCGATCACCTGGTAGTCATTCACGCCTTTCACGTACGCTATATCTTTTATGCGCGTCGCCTGGGCGGCGGATGTAATCAACATGAGTACGATCAGCAACTTTTTCATCATGCACCTCAGAAAAGCCAGTGGAATAGTTTGGTCAGCCAGCCGGGGCTTTGAGACTGGTTAATCGAGCCGGATCCCTCGAAGATTATCCTGGCATCGGAAATCTGGGAGGAGTAAATCGTGTTGTCCGGCTGAATGTCGGAAGGCCGGATGATGCCGCTCACCTTGATTACCTGGTCCTGTCCATTAATTGAGATAAGCCTGCTCCCCTGTATTTGCAGGTTGCCGTACTGGTCGACTTTCACTACCTGCGCGCTGACGGTGGCCTGTACACTCCCCTTCTCGCTCGTCGACCCGGTTCCTTTGAATTCATTGTCTGTCCCGATCTGCACGCCGCCCGACGGCAGGTTGGCGGTGCCGTAGCTCGCCGCGCCGTTCGCGCCGATCGTGCTCTGCCTGCTTGTGTTGGTCGACGCGTCCTTGGAGGCGGAATTCTCTTCGGTCACGAGAACAGTTACCGCGTCGCCGACCCTCGCCGCCTTGTAATCAGAGAACAACGAGTTGGTCGTGTTCTGCATGACCTGGCCGTACGATGTCCCGGCAATAAAAAGTGCCAATACAAATATTTTCTTCATCTCAGCTCCATTCTTTCAAAAAGGGCACAAAGCGGCTCCGGCGCGGAGGCGCGATCCAAACACGCTGCGAGCCGGCGGGATGTCGTGTCCATTTGTCCATTTGCATCCTTGTCCCTGCGTGCCTTTCTCGTTTTCAATTCACAAGGACGACTTCGCCTCTTCCCACGACCTTTGCACGAAGATTGTCCCTATACTCGTTTGCGACCCTGATGATATCGTCCATTCTTCCGTCCTGCAGGGCGCTGCCCTGATCCCGGACGGTAACGTTCTTCGTTCTGAAAATTATAGTTATGTCCTGACCTCTTTTGACTATCGGCTCATCTGTAAACATATCAAAAGTCAGGGGCTTGCCGCTCTGGATCCATCGGGCGGACCACTTCCCCTTCAGTTGACCGAGGTTGGACACCGGGTTCTGAAGATCGGTCGTCTCCGTCCTGACGGAGGAGACTTCATCCTGCTCGATCTCGCTGTGCGGGTTTATGGTTTGAGCGGCAACGAGGATATTCTGAAAAGTTCTGATCTTGACGGTGACGGGAATGATTTGCGTGAAACCTTTTTCACTCCGAAAGGGACGGGCTTTGACCAGGAATGTCACCAGGCCTTTCATTGTGACGGAATTCGCGGAGGAGACCGCCAGTTCACATTTCTTATAGCCCACGGGGTAGTCCTTCTTCAGATCCTCGAACTCTAAGGAGGTCTCCATGGACGGAGATGCCGATTGTCTTATGTACGATGCCACCGCGTCCCTGACCGCGTTGCCGCTCACGGTCTGCGCCGAAGAGGCGGACACGAGGGCAGCGAGCAGGAAGAGGATCGCCGTCATTCCCAAGCCAACGCTTTTCATCTTTCTACCTCACCTGCTTATGATGTCTTTAGGTTATTCGCGAGCTGCATCATGGTATTGGCGGTCTGAACCGCTTTTGAGTTCAGCTCGTAAGCCCGTTCGGCTTCGATCATCTTCACCATCTCGTTCACTATCGAGACGTTCGACGATTCGAGGTAACCCTGCTGGACGGTGCCGAAACCGGTCGAGTTCGCGTTCCCGAGGATAGGCGTCCCCGAGGCAACAGTCTCCTGGTATAAGTTGCTCCCGATTGCGTGCAGCCCGGCAGGGTTAATGAACTTTGCGAGCTCAAGTTGACCGAGAGTAACGGGGTTGGTCTGCCCGGAAAGGGTAGCCTGCACCGTTCCGTCGACGCCGACCTGAATTCCCGTAGTGTCCTGCGGTATCGTGAAGCCGGGCTCGATCAGGTTGCCGTCGGAAGTAACCAGGTTACCGTCGGCGGAAATTTTGAACGAACCGTCGCGCGTATATGCTTCCGATCCGTCCGGCGTCCTAACCTTGAAGAATCCGTCTCCCTGGATCGCGAAATCGAGCTGGTTCTGCGTCGGGGTGAGATCTCCCTGCCCGAAATTTCGCGTGGTCGAGGAGGGCACCGTTCCGTCACCAACCTGGAGCTCGGCGGGCGGAGTGCCGCCCTGCTGGTCAGGGATTCCGGTTGCCCGGAGTGTCTCGTACATGAGGTCCTGGAACTCCACCCTCGTGGACTTGAATGACGTCGTATTCACGTTCGCCAGGTTGTTCGCAATCGCGTCGACGTTAAGCTGCTGTGCGTACATTCCGGTCGCGGCTGTCTTCAACGCTCTGTCCATATTTTCCTCCACTTGAATGTTCTCGTTTTGAAATTATTCGTCATCAGTCTGATGTACGCTTTCGTCAGTGCACCAAGGATCGTCCTGGAGTCGCCTTCGGCAGTGATCCCGCCATTGTTAAGTGTGCAGTGAAGCTTGTTTCCCGAGGCTGTCAGAGAAACGAGTGTCATACCTGGCCCACCTGGTTTGCATCTCCTAGCGAGGCATCCTGGCTCTGTATTGCCTTCTGTCCCGCTTCGAAATTCTGCTGGAGCTGGATCATCGCCACCATTTCGTCTATCGGGTTGACGTTCGAACCTTCAAGGTAACCTTGTCGTACGCTGACGTTGGCTGGATCGGCGTCACGCAGAACCGCGCCTTCGTTGAGAGAATAAAGGTTTGCGCCCGCCTTGGAAATCTGGCTGTAACTTCCCGGCACAACTATTCTAATCTGCCCGTACACTTCGTTCCCCGACTTCACTTCCCCGTTCCGGTCTATGACGAGCTTGCTGGCCTGCGTCTGTTCAATGTTGTCGATCCGTATCGGGCCGCCTGTTCCCATCACGGTCGCGCCGTCGCGGGTCTGCAGCGTCCCGTCGGTGGAGAGCGTGAACGAGCCGTCACGGGTCAGACGGAGACCGTCCTGCGTCTGGACCGTGAAAAAGCCCTGGCCGTCGATGGCGACATCGAGTGGATTATTGGTCTGCTGGAGTGTGCCCTGCGAGAAGTCGGTGTAAGTCATGTCTTTCACGTCTTTCTGGGTGGGATCGACCGTACCGTCGCGCAGAAGGGTGTTTGCCGAGATGAGTTCATTCGTAAACGAGTCGTCTCGTTTGAAAGCTGTTGTGTCCACGTTCGCGAGGTTATTGGCAATCACCTCCAGCCTCTTCTGGAGCGGTATCAAACCGAGTGCGCTGGTGTAAATGCCCTTGATCATCGCCGCCCTCCTCTGCTGCCCGGGGCGGTCCTGGAATTTGCAATCTTGCTCCTCTTCAGGGCGAGGATGAGTTCGAGTTCACCCTTTCCCATATTGAGCTGACGTGCGAGCATGTTCAGATCGGACTCTTCGCTCACCAGCGCGAACGCTTCTTTGAATTTCGCACCGGATTGCCTGGCCGATTGCGACGCGTAATTTATCGCGAAGTTGAGGCGTTCGGATTCCATCCCACGTGCCCTGGCCATCTCGTGGACCGCGGCGCCGGAATCGAGTCTGCCGTTGTAGTCGACGTAGTAGCTTCCTGCGGCCGACTCGGCGGCTTTCAGTTTTTCGGTTGCGATCTGGTTCAGAATCCTTTCGATTTCCGTTCTCGAGATCGAGGGCGGGCGCTTCACGCTCATGCGCTGCGCCGAAGCGACCTTCTCCTTCTGCACTTTCAGCATTCTCCTCGCGCGCACAATGAGCGCGATAAGAAGCCCGGTCATAGCCAGGATCATTGCGAGTTCGAGGATGAGGACGAAATCGGACACTCCGAAGACGCTTTCGGCGAAACCCGGGTTCGCGGCGGCAGCCTTCAGCGTGGCGCGGTCGATGTCCTGCGACACCAGCGCTCTTATGTCCACGGCCGTAGTATCGGCCAACAGGATTAACAGCATACCTAACATTATCTTATCCCTCCATTTATCGCGCCGGCGCTTCCCTTGACCGGAAGCATAAGCGTGAAAGTCGTGCCTCGCCCTTCGACGCTGTCCACCTTCATATCGCCGCCGAATTTTCTTACAATGCCTCTCGTTATGGGGAGCCCCAGCCCGGTCCCCTTCCCGGCTTCCTTCGTCGTGAAGAATGGTTCGAAAATTTTCGCGAGATTCTCTTTCTTTATTCCGGTGCCGGAATCTGAGAAACGTATTTGTATCTTTCCGCCAGCGTACTCCGTGGCGATGACCATCTTGCCGCCGTCGGGCATGGCATCTTTCGCGTTGATCAGCAGGTTCAGAAAAGCCTGCTGCAGGTAGTTCTTGTTCGAATCCAGCGGGGGAATATCGTCGGAGAACCTGAGGTCGAATTCTATCCCGCGGTTTTTGAACTGGTAATCGACGAGCGCGATAATTTCGTTCACCGCCCAGTTTACATTCACGAGTTCGTGTTCCAGGTCATCAGGGACGCTTCTCGAGAAAGAGACGAGCTGGCGTGTGATCTGCGCGATCCGCTGGACCTGGTTGCGGATGATGTCTATCCTGTGCTCGATGTCCCTTCCCTGCTGGAGGAGAGCGATGTGGCCGAGAAGGATCTGCAGGGGATTGTTGATCTCATGCGCTATGCCTCCCGCAAGTTCGCCGAGAGAGGCGAGTTTCGCAGCCTGGAGCATTTGCGACTGCGATTTCTTCAGTTCCTCAGCGGCGCTGATGAGCTTCCCGATGTTGCGGATGTTTTCCATCGCCACAGCCGCCTGGTTCGCCAGGATGCCGAGGAGCATAAGTTCATGGTCGGAGAATACCCCGCGCACTTTCTCCGTATGGATGATGTAGACTCCTATCGCTTCATTGCGGAGCACCAGGGGAACTACGACAAAATTCCTTTGGCCGGCTTCTCCGACAGAAGTGTTCAGGTCAGGGACAACCGTGGTTTTCTTCTGCTCTATCACCCAATCGAGAATACCTTCCTCAAGTAGATGCTGTGAAGCGGCAAGCATATAGTCGGAACAGGCTGGCAGGAACGGCCTGGCCTGGGACCTCGATTCACCGACTTCGAACACCATGCTCTCCTTTACCGGGACGACCTGTCGTGTAAGCTCGAAAAGCGAATCGAAGACCGAAACCGCATCGGTGGCTGTGCTTATCGCGTTGGCCAGCCTCTGCATTGCGACCATCTCGTCCAGCGACTGCTTTATATTGGTCTCTGTCTTCTCATGCAGGTCTATCTTTGTATTGAGCATCTGGATCGTCGTTTCAAGCGCGCGGATGTAACTTTCGCGCGTCTCCATGAATCGCTCGATGACAGTGGCGGCATTCTGACCCGGCGACTGGTCGATGTCCTTCTTTATCTCTTGTCCGAGCATCTCGTCCTTTTTCATTTAGCTCTCCGGAAAAACAAATCAGATTATGTTCACAAATGTTCGCTCGAGATCTTCGCGCAGTTTAGAGCCGAAGGAGTCATAGAACGCCTGCGTAATCTCCGCTTCGGAGATGTTCAGGATCTTCAGCGCTTCCGGGTCGAACGATTCCACCTTCTCGTACGATAGCGAACCTATGCCGAGTTTGTGGCAGAGGTAATCGACAAAATGGATCAACGCGGTAAGCTGCGGGTTTCTTTCCGCAAGCCCGGGCTTGTGATGAAATTTTATCGCCTCGATCAGCTGGTCGGGGAGATTCCACCGTTCGGCAAGCCATGCACCGATATCGCCGTGCGTCGCGTACAGGACCCTCTGTTCCATATCCTGGAAGGTCGATTTCCCGTCCGTGACGGCGTCGACTATCTGTATGTAATCGTCATGGAAGTACTGGTGCGTCACGAGTATCCCGATGTCGTGTATGAGTCCGGCGACAAACGATTCCCCGCTGATCCTGTATCCGAGCTGCCTCGCGAGAGTGCGTGCGGCGATTCCCGTCGCCAGCGAATGCTCCCAGAATTCCTTCGAATTGAAGTACTTGTCCTGTTTCTTCTTGAACGCGCTTATGAGGGAAACGCTGATGAGTATCTCCTTCAGCGAGTCGAATCCGAGCACCATGATCGCGAAATCCAGCGTCGAAATTCTCCTCTGGAAACCATAGAAGGGCGAGTTCGCGATCTTCAGGACTTTTGCGGTCAGAACCTGATCCGCGGAAATCACCCGCGTCAACTTCGAGACGCTCGTGTTCGGGTTGTCTATCAGCGAAGCCACCTCGACCGCGATCGTCGGCAAAGCCGGCAGCTGAATTATATTTTGTACTTTCTCTTTTAGTATCTCATTTTCCATTGGTCCAACCTATTGGTTATTATTGCGCGTTCCGCCATTTGCTGGAGTACCGAGACGGCATTTTTGTAATATTCCGCGACCCTCGCCTCTTCGTAGCCGAGGACGGTGGCTACCTGCCTCAACTCCAGGCCTTCGTAAAGCTTCAGCGTGATCACCAGTCTTTCCGTCGACGGGAGGAGCTTGATAGCGTCCTTGAAAAATCTTTTGAGGGTACCGTCGTCGACTTCCACTTCCGGCTCTGCCTCGGATTCACCGCTTGTGCTCTCAGGTTCCGTGCCGGGGATGAAGTCGGTCGCGGGGACTTTGACCTTAACGAGCGTCGAGGCGTCGTCGTTGATATATTTCTCCGCCAGTGCTCTCATTGAGACGCCGAGCTTGTCCATTCCGATCAGCTGCACGGCTGTCATATCGAACTTAATGGGCTCGTCCGCACACGAGTATCCCGACTGCGAGGCTATCAGGCTTGCGACATGGGTGATCGCCGTCAGTTCGGGATTTATTTCCGCATAAGCAGGCGTATGATGGAACTGGATCGCCTCGACGAGATAGCCCGGGAAGCTCCACTTTGACGCGAGCCAGGCACCGATCTCCCCGTGGGTTGTGCCGGTGACAACAAGTTCCGCCTGAGAAGGCTGCATACCTTCTTCGCTGACCAGCCCGTTTATTTCTTCGAAGTCCTCCTGGAAATACCTGTAAAGGACAAGAGTTCCAATGTCGTGCAGGAGGCCGGCGGCGTAAGCCTCGCCCGGGATCCTGTACCTGATCTCCCTGGCAAGGGCGCGCCCCGCCGACGCCGTGTCGATCGAGTGTTTCCAGAACTTCCTGGGATCGAAGTTCTTCATCGCGCTTCCCCTGAAAAGATCTATCAGTGTCAGCGAGAGTATGGTCTCGCGCAGGGATTCGAATCCGAGCGCGACTATGGCCCATTCGATCGTGGATATCTTTTTCGCGAATCCGTAGTAAGGCGAATTCGCCACCCGGAGTATTTTGGTCGCCAGAGGCGGGTCCTTCGAAATTATCTTTGCCAGCTCCGCCGCACTGCTGTCCGAATCGCTTGCCAGGCGCATTACCTCGAGTGCGGTTGTCGGAAATGTCGGCAAGTCTCTTATCGATAACAGCCTGTCAGTCAATTGTCCGACCCCTATCATAGTTCAACAACCTTTTTGAATGATTCCTTAAGCCTCGATATCACTTCGGAATGTATCTGGGATACCCTGGACTCGCTGATCCCGAGAGCCCTTCCGATCTCCTTGAACGTAATTTCTTCGTAGTAGTAGAGTGTGATGACCATGCGGTCTCTTTCGGAAAGGTCTCTCAGTATCTTCACAAGCTGTTCTTTCAGCTCCTCGTCCTCGTATTGCTCGATAACTTCGCTGTCGCTGCCCGACGAGTCGAGTCGTCGACCGATGACATCTTCGAGCGTCATATCATCACCGATCGCCCGGCTTAAGGACACGGCCTCCGCGTTGGCGAGATACCCTTTGATCTGTTCGAACTCACTTATACTCATGTTGATCGCGCGGGCGTATTTCTCGCCGTTGACGCTGTCCATGTCCAGCTCGCTCAGGGACTTCGAGGCTTTCTTGTATTTGTCGCGTACGGAGCGGGGAAGCCAGTCGACCTTCCTGATCTCGTCCAGCATGATGCCGCGAATCCTCTGCGAGGCGAACGTCTCGAATTTCACGCCCCTGGAGGGGTCAAACCTCTCGATGGCCTCGACGAGCCCGATTATTCCGATGCTCATCAGGTCGTCGCCGTTGAACACGCACCTTGACGGAAGATTTATCGCGCGGGCCGCGAACTTGACAAGGTTCATGTAAGAAAGGACTAGTTCTTTCTTGATCGCCGCTGTCTTGCGCCTGGAATATTCTTCCCAGAGCTCCTGGTTAGTCATGCCTGATCTCAACTTTCTTCTCCTGCGGCGACGCGTTTGCCGTGTTCATCGGCCGCGGAGATTTTCACGTTTTCGGATCGGTTCTTCTGGAGAGTATAGAAGAACATCAGCAACATCGTGATGAGAAGGATAGCGAGAGCGACGCCGAAGGCGACCATGAAGGACCGTATTATCGCATCCACGACGTCGAATCCGTTCGAAGCAAAGTAGACCACTCCGAGAAAGAATATCAACATGGGTATTTTTGTTCCGAGTTTGTCCATCACTTTTTCTTTCCGAAAGGTCCCCTGGATAGTATCCGGTCCGCTATAAGCATAAGTGCGCGCGACGACGGCGATTCCGGAAATTCCTTCATCAGCGGCGACTGGACGCTTACTGCCTTCTCGACGGAATCGTCCGACGGAATGAATCCCGCATAGTCGATCCGCATGTTCAGGAAGTGGTCGCTGACCAGGTCGAATTTAGTTTTGACCTCTTCCGCCTGGGACGCGTCCCTCGCCCTGTTGATGAGGAGTTTCAAATCCGCGCTGGAGTTGATTCTCTTTATCGCCTTGACCAGGACGTATGCATCCATGACTGCCGTCGGCTCGGGAGTTGAAACCACGAGGACCTCGTCGGAGAGAAGCGCGAGTGAAATCGATTCCTGCACGATGCCGCCGGCCGTGTCGATGACCGCGTAGTGGAACGCAGGTTCCGTGAGTCTGACTTCCCGGAAGAATGCCGCGGCATCGCCCGATGTGAGTCTCTTCAACTGACCGTCCGATGAACCCGCCAACAGGAAAACGTTCTTCGATATTTCGGCAACCGCATCCTTGAGCCTCGTTGAGCCGTCGATAACGTCGAACAGCCGGTGCGAAGGCGCCACGCCGGACAGAATATCCAGATTTGAGAGGTTCACGTTTCCATCCACCAGGAGGACCCGGGCACCGTCCCGCGCCAGGGCCAAACCGAGGTTCAAAGCGATATTGCTCTTCCCAACGCCGCCCTTCCCGCTAATCACGGTGATCTTGTGCGGCTGAGCTCCCAAGGGCACGACGGTAGTCTGGGCGTTTACCACTTCTCTTAATTTCACCGCCTGATCAAGCATTCGCTTCGGCTCCGACTTTGTAGATCATTTTCGCAAGCTTGTCACCGCTTGCCGGTTCTATGTCGTCCGGAACGCTCTGCCCGTTCGTCATGAAGGAGAATGGGAGCCTCGAATCCTGCGCAAGGCTCAGGAGCATTCCGAGCGAAACCGCCTCGTCGGTTTTGGTTATTAATAGCCTGTTAGGTTTCAGACTCTTGAATTTCTTATAGATGTCTCTGACGGTATTGAGCGAAAAATTGGCGCTCAGAACGAGGTGCACTTCGTTCGGGTCGGCCGCGTCGATGAACCTGCCGAGTTCCATGATCTTGTCCGTGCTCCGCTGGCTCCTCCCAACCGTGTCTATGTATATAGTGTCGTAGTTCGAATATTTTCTTATGGCACCTATCATCTCGTCCGGTGTGTATACCACAGAAAGCGGGATCGATGCTATGTCGGCAAACGCTTTGAGCTGGTCGATTGCGCCGATCCTGTAAGTGTCCGCGGTGATCAGCGCGACGTTCTCTCCCCTTACCAGCTTGCCTATCGAGGCGAGCTTCGCGACCGTCGTCGTCTTTCCGACTCCGGTTGGACCGACCAGTGCGATGACATATCCCTTCCTGCCGAGTCTGCGGACGGGAGCCTCCATGAAACGCCGCGCTATCGAGTTGAACATATAGCCGTCGACGGCGAACTGGTTGTCGATTTCGGGTCCGCTGAGTTTATGGTTGCACGCCTGAACGATTTCCAGAGCGATATCTTCCTCGACCTCACTCTCCAGCAAAGACATGTAGACATTTTTAAGTGACTCCGAGAGCACCGGCATTTTTGTGTGCTTTATGTGCTGGGCTATCTCGCCCAGCGCGCTCTTCACCTCGGAGAGCTCCTGTTTCAGAGCGTCGTTCTCAGCTGTGGAGACCGCTTGTGCCACGGTCGGCGGGGTCAACTTCTTAACCGGCTCCGTTCTCCGCTTCTCTTCAAACTTCGATGCGAGCTGGCGAAGACTCCCCAGCATGTCTTCACCGGCGGGCGTGGTTGCAGGCTGAGGTTTCGGAACCCGGCGAGGCTGGACTTTTATCGGCGCCTCATCGTAAGCCGCCGTGACTTCAACGTACTCTTCGCCGCCCGAGTCCAGTACTCCGCCTTTCGATACGCGCCGCGTGTTGAGGATGACGGCATCCTCTCCGAATTCCTGCCGCATCTTATCCGCGGCCTCCTTGGCGGTAGATCCGATAAACTTCTTGATCCTCATTGTGCTACGATCCTTCCGATAACGTCGATCTCAGTCCTTGCGGGTAATTCCGTGTAGGACGTGACAGCCACCTGTTGGAAGTTTGTGTGTATAAGCCTGTAGAAATAAAGCCGCACCGTCGCGGAGCAGATAATGACCGGGTCATATCCGAATGACTGGGCGTGTTCCAAGTTCCGCGTGACGCTGCTGTTGATCCCCTTCGTGATTTCGGGCGAAAGGCCGAGGGTGCTGGTCACTTCCTTCTGCGTCTGCAGGGAATTTGACAATATCTGTTCCACACTCGGGTCGAGTGCGATAGCGTGTATGGTTCCCGAGGGATCGGTGAAGAGGGCGGCAATGGTCTCGGACAGCGCGTGTCGCACATACTCGGTGAGCACCTCCGTGTTCTTCGTAACCTTCGAATAATCGAGGAGGCTTTCGATAATGGTGACGAGGTCACGGATGGGAACGCGTTCCTTGAGAAGATTCTGGAGCACTTTCTGAAGCGTCCCGAGCGGAAGCACATCCGGATTTATCTCGTCCACGAGCGCCTGGTATTCCTTCTTCAGATTGTCGATGAGTATCTTCACTTCCTGTCTGCTCAGGATCCTGTCC
>JAJYGB010000015.1 GCA_021785235.1 Bacteroidota bacterium | reverse complement strand
ATTTCTTCAGCATCTACTAACTCCTCAGAATATGAATTTGTTCAGACTTTTGAATACCTCATTTATTTAGACGGATGAGAGGCAGGACTGTTTCATCATTCCGACAATATTTTTGCCTTGTTTTGCCTCAGATACTCTATCGCGGCATCATGTTCGTTCGGTATACTGCCGTCGAGAACGGCATTTTCGACCGCTTTCTTCAGAAGACCCACGTCCTTTCCGGGTTTCAGGTCGAACACCGCCATAATCTCCTCGCCGTTCACGGGGGGACGCCAATTCCTTATCCTGTCCTTCTCTTCGACAACTTTTGCCCTTTCCTCGACGGCGTCGTAGTTGCCCGTATATTCTGCGGCAAGCCTCTTGTTCCTGCTCGTGATATCTGCCCGACACAACTTCATGAGATCATCGAAGTCATTTCCTGCCTCAAAAAGAAGACGGCGGACGGCCGAGTCCGTCACACCCTCGACAGCGAGAGCCATCGGCCTGAGATGAAGCCTGACAAGCTTCTCGACGTACGGGAGCCTGTCCATCGGAAGACGCAGGCGCTGGAACAATTTCTTCATCCGTCGTGCGCCAATCTCATCGTGACCGTGAAACGTCCAGCCGATGCCTTCTACGAATTTCTTCGTGTCCGGTTTTGCGATGTCGTGGACGAGACCTGCAAATCTCAACCAGACATTGTCCGATATTTCAGACAGGTGGTCCACAACGCTCAGCGTGTGCAGAAAGACATCTTTGTGATGATGGTCCTGTCTTTGCTCCACGCCGGGCATTTCGCTGATTTCCGGAAATACGATCCTCATCACGCCGGCGTCCTGCATCAGTTTGAGTCCGATGGAAGGCCGTGAAGCCGAGAGTATTTTCATAAACTCGTCGGTGATTCTTTCCTGAGAAACGATCGCGAGCCGGTCCTTCATCTTCACCACCGCATCGAGGACTCGCGCGGAAAGTGAGAACTCGAAGCGGCATGCAAAACGAAGTGCGCGCATTATCCTCAGCGGGTCTTCACTGAAGGTCTCGGACGGTTCGAGCGGAGTGTCGATGAGCCCCTTCGAGAGCGCCTGCATCCCGCCAAAGGGGTCGACAAGCCGGCCAAATGAGCTTCCCTTCTCGCCAGTCCGGTTAATCCCGATCGCCATGGCATTAATGGTGAAATCGCGGCGGGAGAGGTCTTCTTCCAGCGTCGCCTCCCGCACATGAGGTTTCCTCGATCCCGAATCGTAACTCTCCTTGCGAGCCCCAACGATTTCCACTTTTACATCATCGACCGTCATTTGGGCCGTGCGAAATTTCTCGAACTCGACAAATCCCGTTGCGCCGAGAGCGCGGGCTACCATGCGCGAAAATTGTGCCGGGTCTCCTATAACCATTATATCAACATCTTTGCTTTCACCGCCCAGTATCCTGTCCCTGACATACCCCCCGACAACGTACGCCTCGATGCCGAGCTCGTCCGCTAACGATCCGAGCCGTAAAATTACAGGCTCATCTATGTGAAATATCTTCTTCGTCATACTAGAGAGATAAGAGTTTCTTTGATTCCTCAATTTGTTTGACAATTGAATCGGCAACGACCATGACTTTCAATGCTTCATGTGCGCTTACCACTGTCGGCGTGTCTGCCAGTACACTTTGCAGGAACAGCTCGAGTTCCATCTTGAGCGAATTGACCTGTGGGGCTTCCGGCTGCTCATAAGTCACGACGCGCGCTGCGTCTCCGATTCCGATCGTGCCCAGATTAAGCCCCGACGGGACGCCCAGCTCCGGCTTCGTTGCCCGGTAGACCTCTGCAATTCCTTCGGCAAAATCGATGGAAATATAGCCGTCCCTTTGGAACATTCTCATCTTCCTCATCGGGTGTTGAGATATTCGGCTCGACGTCAGGTTTGCCACTGCACCGTTAGCAAACTTAATGCGGGCGTTGGCGATGTCGACGGTGTCTGAAATGACGCCGACTCCGCTCGCATCTATGCTCGTAACCGAGCTTTTGATGAAATTCAGAATCAAATCTATATCGTGCACCATGAGATCGAGCACGACGGCGACATCGATCCCGCGCGGCTTGAACTGCGCCAGCCGGTGGCATTCCACGAACATCGGCTCCAGTTTGAGGTGAGAGAGAGCAAGCACCGCCGGGTTGAACCTTTCAATATGTCCCACCTGCACTTTCACATTCTCCCGGTCCGCGATAGCACATATCTCTTCGGCCTCTTTGACACTGGCCGTGACCGGCTTCTCGATGAAACAGTGCCTGCCTTCCTTCATGAGCCGGGCAGCGAGCTCGTAGTGAACGCTGGTGGGGGCAACGATCGACACTGCCTCGGTCGACTGTGCAAGTTCATCCACTGAGCCGAATGCCTTGACGCCAAGCTCGGCGGCAATGTTTTCCGCCTTTGTCCTGTCGACGTCGTACACGCCGACAAGGTCCGCAGTCTTCACCTGCTTCAGGAGCCTGGCATGTGTTTGCCCCAGGTGTCCGACTCCTATCACGCCGATTTTGATTCTTTCATTCACCTTTTCCTCCCGCATTGGACTACTTCAACGTAAAATGTATTTCCACTCTCGGAATATGCAGTGCTGAGAAGCGACTTACACCCGGCTATGGGACTCTCCTGCTTTGACCTCCTCTTGGCGACGTAGATTGTCGACGGAGCCGTGATTTCGAGATCCCCTGCGGCAAGCAATTCATTGTCGACAGCAAATACCTGTCTGCCGAGTTTCACCGATAATTCGGCAGGTACAAAATTGCTCATAAGTAGCGCCGTCCCGTCCGAGCCGGCGACCGACCTGATGACATCGGCAACCGCTTCGTCCTCCTGATAAATATCCTGGAGCACCTTGTTGCTAAGAAACCTGTTATTAGCGTACAAATCGCCGAAAAGCGACACTACTACGAAAAGGAAGACGAATGTTTCTGCGGAAGCCAGTCTGAATTTCCAGAGGGAGTTGAAGCCCTGGAGGAAGAAGGCCGCGATGACAGTGGAGACCACAAAGGCCACGAACAGGTTGAGTGTTGTAGGTTGGGCAATACACATGGCACAGGAAGTTATCCACAACATCAGCGTGTGAAAGTGCGTTCTGTAAACGTCATAGCGCCGCTTCGCGAGAAGATAGCCTATCCCAACGATATTCAATGAATTGACGATAAAGAGAGGCAGGGTTCCCACCACGCTCCATCTCATATCCTGCTCGCCAACCGGAATCGAAAACAGCCTCGCGTTGCCCGCGTAGGATGAGTAAACATAGAGAAGAGCAAGGACAGCTATGAAACCCGTCGTCGTCGCGAGAAGCCTCGATAACATTTTGTTCTTCTCATGGAAATTCTGCAGGAGGTCCAGGATAGCGATCAGGAACATTATAAGTCCCGGCAAATTTGCGCCGGAGCAAACCGCGGCGAGTATCCCGGCATAGATGTACTGGTTCCTGTAGAGAGCCATCAGAAATAGAAGCGTGAGAGCTACGGATACCGCAGCGGGCCCTCCGGAAACCGCCGACACAACCCCGAACGGAGACAGGGCCGCCAGGAAAATTGTCAGGAAGCCCCAGAATTTCTGGCCCAGTATATAATCCTCGAGTTTGGAGAGAAGGTAGAGACTCAATATCACTAAGATCAGACCGGAAGCGCGCAACAGGTCTGCCGAATGCGGCGTCACAAACCTGTCGATCAGCCCGAAGAAATCCCAGACGATCGAGTGTGTCAGAAAAACGCTCTTGAAGAGGGCGGAACGGACCACGTCGCCTTGCGCCACGTAGGAGTAGACAGCCGGAAGTTCGAGATCGCGAAACCTCCAGTAAGTCAGCAACGCGATCAAAAGGGCCGCGCCTTTGAGATAGCGTGAGTATTTGTCGAATTGGGAAAACCTCATCTCTTCCACGACCCGTTTCCCTCGCTTAACAAAAATGCCGATAACTCCGAGACCGATGCAGCCTTTTTACACTTTACGTCCTCGAACCGAGCCGTTGAGGAATGCCCGTAGAGTACGGCGATGAAATCCGTTCCCGCCGAAGCAGCAGCCTTGTAGTCTGACGGCGAATCTCCGACGACTACCGCGTTTTCGGGCAGGACGTTCAGCCGGCTGAGTGCGAGCTCGACACCTTCCGGATCCGGTTTGTGGTTCTTCACGAGGGAGCCGGTCACCACGATGTCGAACAAGTTCTTCAGCCCGTGATATTCCAGGGTAAGGTCGGTTGTACTTGTCCCCTTGGCGGTGAACACTCCGATGAGTCTGCCGGAAGACTTCAGTTCGGCAAGGAGTTCTTTCAACCCGGCAAAGACGGTACACTCATCCAGGTGGATGCGGTAGTAGTCGAGGAAGTCGTCCCAGACAGCGTCGAAGTCCTCTTCGCCGAACATTTTTTTGATGCACACTTCTTCTGTAGG
>JAJYGB010000193.1:3244-4382 GCA_021785235.1 Bacteroidota bacterium | reverse complement strand
TTCAGAAATGCGCGGTAAATCAACCACCATGCTTCATTTAAGCAATATGAGCTTTCCGGAGGCCATCGACGTTCCGGCATTTAACCTGTAGATGTAGACTCCGCTCGCCACCGGGATTCCTCGATCGTCCTTCCCATCCCACCGGACTGTGTGGTTTCCCGCGCCCGGATCCCTGGATAGTATTCGCCTCACCACCTGCCCGTTGATGTTATAGACTACAATCTCCGCCCGCGAATGTGAGAGAGCTCTCGGTATCGTGAAGGCAATCGTCGTCGTCGAGTTGAAAGGGTTGGGATAATTCTGAGAAAGTTGAATCGAGTTCGGAAGCGATCCGGTCGACGGCGGCGTTTTGACTGCTGTGAGAAGGGATGCCCCCGCGGGCCGTGCGGAGCCGTCGGTTGTTGCAAGATAGGCGTTCACGAACGAGGGCCTAAGCGACGGCGACAGAGCATAGGCGCTCTTCCATTCATCGTCGGTAAGTCGTTTGAGTCCGGTGCTCAGATGTTCGTAATAACTCATCACCGGACCGACGAAGGCGGTCAATTGTCCGCTCGGAAGAGGTGCCACGACCAAAGCCATGTTTATCGGACCTGTTCCGACATGGAGCACCCAGCCTTCAGGAGCACCGGCGGCGTCGGTGGGCGCCGTGTGTATATCGGCAACCACCATGTCCGAATCGAGAACGGTTTTGCTTCCGTAGAAGAGTCTCGGGTACCAGCCGTCATATATCATTCCGCACATCGGGGCATCGAAAAGCATTCTTTGCAGGAAGCCCTTCTCCGCGCCGGAGAGCAGCGTACCTGACAGTTCCTTCCCCGCTATGGCGCCCAAAGTATCGGCAACATTTTTCAGGTGCAAAACGTAATGCGCCGTCCCCAGGGTGTTCAAGGGAGGCTGTTCAAACTTTTCCGCCGCCATTTCGGCGTATGACTTCACGGCGTCATAGAATTCCGGAATCGGTTCGACATAACCCTCCGGAAAAGAACAAATCACGCCGGGCGTGTAAGATTGTTTACCGTAAAGAAGATTGTCGTGTCTGAGCTGAGCCCACGACGCCAGCTGCGTATTCATCTTCTCCTGCCACCATGCCGCTGTCTGCATGAAGAGCGGCAACGAACTTCTGTCGGCAGGAGGATTC
>JAJYGB010000193.1:0-3234 GCA_021785235.1 Bacteroidota bacterium | reverse complement strand
GCGCGGCAAGATTCGGCGAATACTGATACTCTTCAAGCTCGTCGCTCAAAAGCTGGGCGGCGGCATCGTTGCCTGTCGCGAACAATACGTCGAGCGTCGACGGGAGCATTCTTCTTGTCGGCACTTTGTCATAGACGACGTTCCCGGTAACATATGAATCGATTATGAAACGCTGGCCGAGGAGAAGGAACGCCGACGCCGGCTTCACCTTCTCCATGTCGAACGGATTTGAATACAGAATCTGCGAGAGTATCCGCTGAAATGCGAACGGCTTCGAAGAAAGCGTATCCTGAAATTCGCGCCATCGCAGCGTGTCGAGAAGCTCGCCAGCGTCTTTCAGGCCTACGTCGTTCGAGATGGTTCCTACGTTCGACAGTGTCACATTATCGGATTCTCCCACGAAAAACCTTATGATGCTGTCGATTTCATTGAGGATCGGGAACGCATTGCTCGTATCCGCAAGCTCATGCACGAGGACGGCATCGATCGTCTGCCGCTGGATGTCCTTGTCGGAAGGAGGGGGATCCGCAGAGACGGGCGCGATGAGGTATATCTCTATCTTTCCAAGCCACATCATTGCCTTGAAGTACCTGCCAAGCTCCTCGGACTGCGTGTAGTGACCGCGCGTCGTGAACTGACTGAAGTCTATGTTCCGCTCCGTGGAAGAAAAGATCGGATAGTTAACGTGTTCTTCGCCTGAAATATATCCAAGAATCGTGTCCACCACTTCCGAATTTCCGCTGAACTTCGGAGCGGTTATACTTCCCAGAAGAATTCGCGGGACGGTAAGATAAAGGTCGACGTCGTTTATCATCCGAGTCATCTCCGGATGCGCCGAATATTTCGCCGCGAGAGCGGGGAGCTTGTCGTGGAGGAGTCCCAGCAGAGAGTCCAGATCGGGGATGAGTATGTGCCTTTCCGCGGCCATCAACATATCGTCGTACGACATGTGTATCGTGTGGAGGATGGCGTCAGTCGAAACGAAGACCGGCAGATCCTTGTGGTAGATATCGCCCAGCGCCTGTCCGAACGACCCGTAGCTGATGCGCTCCGTTACCACAAAACCGTTTTTCGCCAGAAGGGACTTCTCGCCGTCAGTCAGTTGGTATTTGATGGAGACACTATCCAGATACGCGGCGCCCGAAACACCCATCGGCACACCGGCCCTGAAGACTCCCGCGGGATGCAGAGCGTAGAGCTCCTGCGGTGTCAAATTCTTGCTTGAACTGAGAAATGCCTTGTAGGCGTCAATATTGAATTGTTGACTTTGCTGGGCATACCCGATGCCCAGAAATAGCCCGAAGAGAATGGCCAGTGACGATATGCACGACTTCTTCATCGTCGTAGCCTCCTGTTTACTTCAACCGAAATCTAGCTGACACCCCGATAGATTGCAACATCCGCAGGGGCGCATGGTGATCGCTCATTGAATTTCGTGAGTATTGTGCCTTAACTTAAGACGATTCGCGGTCACACTTTAACATCCGCCCGGGAGGTACTCCATGGAAATCAGTGTTGTGGACGCAAGCAAGTATTTCAAGGGTTTGCTGCTGCTCATCAGAAAGGATCACAAAGTCACGGACATTGAGTATGCCGTCATGACTCGCATCGGCAAGCGGCTCGGTTTCGAAAAAGACTTCTGCGATAACGCTATCCAGGAAATACTCGGGAACAGGTACATCGAAGACACGCCGCCGGAATTCTCAACGAGGGGACTTGCGATGATGTTCATGAAGGACGGGCTGACCGTCGGGTTCTGTGATCACGAGATCGACCGCAAGGAGGAAAAGTGGCTGAAGGCGGTCGCGGAAAAGAACTCTATCGAACTTTCGTGGCTGTCGGATGAGATGGAAAAGGCCCGCGCCCGAAAAGGGATAACTGACCATCTTGAGGTGGACGGAATCACCGTTACACATTCTGCCTGACTCACACCGGATCAAAAGCCTCACGCGCGGACCGGAACCTTTGGTGCACTCTGAGTCGTTAGGTCTCAATATGGCTCTCAGTAGAAGTACCCGTCGGTTCATATGAGTAAGGGGCGAATGGAGGCATTCAGCGACGGCGTCCTGGCGATTATAATCACGATAATGGTATTAGGTCTCCCGGCCCCCCATGGCGCGATACCGTCCGCACTCCTGCCTTTAATCCCGATCTTCCTGAGTTACGTCCTCAGTTTCATCAATCTCGGCATATACTGGAACAACCATCACCACCTTCTGCAGGCTGTGAGCCACGTCGACGGCCGTGTACTCTGGGCCAATCTGCATCTACTCTTCTGGCTGTCCCTTTTCCCATTCGGGACGGCATGGATGGGCGAGAATAATTTCGCCCGCTGGCCTGTCGCCGTTTATGGCGCGGTACTCCTCTTTGCCGCTGTCGCCTATTTCATACTGGCAAAGACTCTGATTGCCCTGCATGGCAGAGATTCGGTCATCGCCACCGCGCTGGGCAGAGACTTCAAGGGAAAAATATCCATCGTAATCTATCTGGCGGCTGTAGCGCTTGCCCTCGTAGGTCCGTGGATCGCCTGCGCGCTCTACGTCTCAGTCGCGGTAATGTGGCTTGTGCCGGATCGCCGGATCGAAAGAACTCTTGCAAAATAATTTGAATCCAATCCGGAAAGGGTCCCTTACATGGTTTCTGAAGATACTTCGGCAGTCACGGTTTCACGCTCCCGCGGGCCTGTAAGAACGATCGTAACCGCATGGCTCCTCGCAGGGACAATAGACATAACGGTTGCCTCCATCTATTTTCCGTTAGCCGGCAGATTCAGGTTGATACTGCTGTACCAGGGGATAGCAAGCGGTGTCCTCGGCGCAAGGGCGTTTGCCGGCGGCATGCAGACCGCCATACTCGGGCTAGCACTCCACTACCTGATCGCGTTGATATGGACCGCTTTCTTCTTCTTCGTTTATCCCAAGCTGAAAATTCTTTCCATAAACCGGACCGCCACGGCCGTAGCTTATGCCGTGTTTGTGTCGATTGTAATGTCTTTTGTGGTACTGCCGTTGAGTAATGTCCACCACTTCCCGGTCAGAGCCGAGCCCTTCTTAATTTCGACTGTAATACTTATGTTTACCATCGGATTGCCGATTACCACAATCGTCAGGAAATATTATTCCACAAACCGAAAATAGCCTCGCAAACCAAATGAAAAGAATCTGTGTCTTCTGCGCATCCAGCAGCAAAGTTGATAAATCGTATTTCGACGCGGCGGAGATCCTAGCTGCCCAA
>JAJYGB010000635.1 GCA_021785235.1 Bacteroidota bacterium | reverse complement strand
AAATGGATGAATAGAAGAGAAAGCCAAGTATGAAAAAGACCCCCTCCCACCAGATGCTTCCCGGGATGGTAACGTACGCGGCGATTTGCCCCGCGAACGCCAGCGCGATGGCGGCCCAAACCGCAAGCTGCGTTAGCCCGAGCAAGCTCAAGCCGAGAATTTTGCCGGTCATAATTTCATCGGCGGTAGTGGATGAAAGCAGCACCTCGACTATCCTGTTAGATTTCTCCTCCACCACGCTTCTCACGAGCAGCTGGCCTGAGGTTACTACGAACATTGCCAGTATGATTATGAAAAAATATCCAAGGACAAGACCCGACCCTACTTCCGTTTTTTCCTCTCTTCCCTCCTTAGACAGCTTGACAGTCTCCATCTCAAGTGGCTTCGTGACCTGACTTACGATCCCCGGGTTGACGCCGCTCCGCTCCAGCTCGCTGGTCATGAGCATGTCCTTAAGAACCGACTGAAACCTGGATATGTCTTTGAAGTTGGAGACATTCTCAGACACGAACTGAAACTTGCGCGACGTGAAAAGACTTGAGTCAACAACCAGATATGATGAAATGGCATTATGCAGTACCATCTTATTCGCCTTCGCACGCGCATTATCTCCCGGATTAATAATGACGACGCGATAGTTTGGCCGGCCGTCAGGGAGCTTGTACTTCTCCAGAAGAGCGGCATTAAGGCCGGGAGCTATTTCGCCGGTGTTGTCTATGATTCCGATATTAATGGTAGTCGAACCCGGCTTGTTTACTAATAAAGAAGGCACCACAGCCATCACCAGGATAAATATCGGCATGACCACCAGTGAAATAATAAACGCCTTGGTTTTGACCTTCTCGATAAATTCCCAGCGAGCTACGATGAGCGTCTTCTTAAGCGACATCTTCGCCTCCGGATTTATCAGAGTTCACCGCATCAATGAATATCGAATTAAGCGAAGCCTCTTCGACGGAGAATTTGGTTACGTCCACCAGATCAAATGCCCTCCTGAGGAACTCATTGCGACTGATCCCATCTTTTATTCTGATTTCGGCGTAATTCTCGTAGAGGTCCATAGAGGCAATGTCCGTCAACCCCTTGAGTGTGGTCGAGTCGCCCTCGAATTCCATATGTATCGAGTCGCTGCCATAGCTCCGCTTAATCTCGCCGAGTCCACCGTATAACACAACCCGACCTTTGTTTATGAGGCAGATGTCGTCACACAACTTCTCGGCTTGCTCCATCTGATGAGTGGAGAAAATAATCGTCTTCCCATTGCTCTTCATTTCACGGATAAGATCCTTCATGACGATCTGGTTGACAGGATCGAGCCCCGAGAATGGTTCGTCTAAAATGAGAAGTTCGGGTTCATGAAGAAGACAGGAGATGAATTGGATTTTCTGCTGCATCCCCTTGGAAAGTTCATCCACCTTGTGATCGGCAACTCCTAAGAGCTCGAGTCTTTGGAGCCAGCGCGTTGCCCTCTTCCTCGCTTCGACAGGAGGAACATTCCTCAACCCACCGAAGTATACGAGTACATCGATCACCTTACTCTTCCGATACAGGCCTCTCTCTTCAGGGAGATAAGCAAGCTTATCCTTCATTTCGACTGACAGTTCTTTCCCTCCGAATCGGACCGTCCCAGAGTCGGGTTCAATTATTCCGAGCGAAATCCTGATCGTGGTCGTTTTGCCCGCCCCGTTCGGTCCCAGGAGACCGAATATTTCCCCGGGCTTCACATCGAACGAGACCCCCTCGAGCGCTTTCGTGGAGCCGTAGGATTTTCTCAGCTCATTGACAGACAGCATTAGTCCTCCGGTCGTGTGGAATTAACGATGTTACTTCGTCACTTTCTTCCTACGGCGTGTTTCTGTATATCATCCTTGGGAATGGTATTGTCTCCCTGACATGATCGAGGCCGCAGATCCACGCGACCGTCCTTTCGATCCCCAATCCGAAACCTGAGTGCGGCACCGATCCATACTTTCTCAGATCGAGGTACCACTCGAATGGCTCCTTCGGCAAATTGAACTCCGCCAATCTCTTGACCAGTGTTTCGTAATCGTCCTCGCGCTGACTCCCTCCGATAATTTCGCCGTAACCCTCCGGTGCGAGCACGTCAACTGATAACGTCAGATCAGGTCTTTGCGGATCTCGTTTCATATAGAATGCCTTGCAGGCGGCCGGGTAATGATGTACCATGACCGGCCTGTCGTACTGCTGGGAAATGATTGTCTCGTCCGTGCCTCCAAGATCATTCCCATACTCGAAACTGACGCCGTTCTTCTTCAGAATCTCAACCGCCTCGTCATAGTGAAGACGCGGAAACGGCCTTTTCACAGGCTGGAGCTTCGTGACATCTCTTTCAAGCAACTTTAATTCGTCCGGAGAATTCCTGAGGACAGTCTGAACCACGTGTTCGATGAATTCCTCCGCCAGATCCATATCGTCGTACAGGTCCGCCCAAGCGACCTCAGGCTCGACCATCCAGAATTCAGTGAGATGCCTTCTGGTCTTCGATTTCTCCGCCCTGAACGTGGGTCCAAAGCAATACACTTTCCCAAAAGCCATTGCCGAGGCCTCCGCGTACAACTGACCACTTTGCGTAAGGTAAGCTTTACCAAGATCGAAGTATTCCGTCTCAAAGAGTGTGCTTGTTCCCTCGACTGAGGCAGGCGTCAGTATAGGAGAGTCCACAAGCGTGAACCCCTTGTTGTCAAAAAATTCCCGAACCGCCCTTATGATCTGGTGTCGAATCCTGAGTATGGCGTGCTGTCTCGAAGACCTAAGCCAAAGATGCCTGTGATCCATTAGGAACTCTGTTCCGTGCTCCTTGGGAGTTATCGGATATTCGTTGGCTATGCGAACTGTTTTCATGTCTTCGACCTGGAGCTCATATCCGCCCGGTGCCCTGTCGTCTTTGTGAACCTTGCCGGTTACGATAACGGAGCTCTCCTGCGTCAACAGGTCAAACGTCCCGAATACTTCTGGGGTCAGCTGACTTTTCACTGCCACGCACTGTGCTATACCCGAGCCGTCTCTTACAAGAATGAAATGTATCTTCCCGCTTGATCTCTTGTTATAGACCCAACCGCGGATCGTCACGCTCTTGTCGTCAAAATTTGATAGATGATCGATGCTGGTTACAGGATTGCTGTTTGCCGGATCTTCTGACATCTGCTGCTCCACTATTATTTTCAAGTTGATGAATCAATATAAGTCGCGCCTTTTACGCGTTCAATCTCACAACCCTAAGAGACGCTCCACGATCCTTCGATTCAACTTTCATGAACGATTTCTCTGAATTAAATTAGAAGCCAGAAAGGGACTGCACAACATGAAAGCACTAGTCACAGGTTCAACCGGGTTCATCGGGAGCCATCTGGTCGAAAGACTTCTCGCCCACGATTACAAAGTATCATGCCTCATTAGGAAATCGACAAAGCTCGAGTACATTGACAAACTCCCTGTCGAACTCGTCCGGGCTGATTACAGCGATATAGACTCGCTACGTCCCGCGGTTGAAAACGTAGATTACGTATTTCACGTCGGAGGCGTGACGAAGGCGAAGGACAAGCGCGCCTATTTCGCCGGCAACCATGAAACCACGAGAAACCTCCTATCGGCGGTTAACAAGTTTAATCCCGGATTGAGAAGGTTTACACTCGCAAGCAGCCTGACCGCGGTAGGGCCGGGCGAAGGATTGGAACCGGTGGATGAAACGACTCCATACCATCCGATCACGACATACGGAAGAAGCAAGATGGAAGCTGAGAAGGAGTGCCTTGCAAACATGGCTTCACTTCCAATAACAATAGTCAGGCCGCCGGCCGTTTATGGTCCACGTGACCGCGATATCTTCGCGTTCTTCAACTCCGTGAAAAAGCACATCATTCCGTTGTCTGGATTCGGACGCAAGGTCCTGAGCTTCGTCCACGCTTATGATCTCGTCGACGGGATAATCGCGGCAGCGGAACATCCCAGCGGGGCTGGACAAGTATACTTCATAGCGAACGAAGATGCTTATGATTGGGAAATGTTAGGAGACTATGCGAAGAAGAGCCTGAACACTTGGGCCATCAGGGCGAGGGTGCCGCACGCGATTCTATATACAATCGCGGGCATCGGCGAGTTCGCGGCCGGAATGCAGGGTAAGCCGGCTTTGGTTAACATTGAGAAAGCTCGTGACGGAGTTCAGAAAAACTGGCTCTGCAGCCCTAAGAAAGCATTTACTGAGCTCGCATTCAGGACAAAGCTCTCCCTTGAAGAAGGAGTGGCAATTACAGTCGACTGGTACAAGAAAAACGGTTGGATGAAGTAAGGGTCAGCCCACCCCTAGAACGTTCCCGCACCTTGACCTCTTACCGTCGCACATCGCGATTTCACCCCTTCACATTG
>JAJYGB010000179.1:4020-4385 GCA_021785235.1 Bacteroidota bacterium | reverse complement strand
TGTGGTTTCGAAACCCAGGCTCCCGGGCCGGTGAGGGGAAGATATGTCCAACTCGACTGCATCAGCTCCGCTTTCTTCGATGTGTAAGGCGAGATTAACCCAGTCCTCCGGAATGTCCGCGAACGCGCTCCCGATGATCGGAATTTTTGTCTTTGCCTTGGATATCCTGATGAATTCCCAATAGTCGTTGAGTGTACCGCTGTAGCCTTGCTCGTAGGAATAGAGAGTGAATTGCCTGGATCTGCCGCCAATTTGCTTATCCCAGTCCAGCAATTTGTACCGGGGGCGCGGCCAGTAACGCATGTGATCGTACTTTTCTGAACACACGGTTTTCAATACGACCGCCCCAAAACCATTTTCCTCAG
>JAJYGB010000179.1:0-4010 GCA_021785235.1 Bacteroidota bacterium | reverse complement strand
TTTTCCTCTGCGAGCCTGACTTGCTTAACATCATGGCTGGCAGGACCGGAGGCGACTATCAGGGGACTCTTCAAATCAAACCCCAGAAACGATGTGCGGAGTCTCTCGGTGTCTTTACTGGACATTGGTTATGATTCACTCTCCATCCGCGAAGTCATCCGTTCTCGCCTTTCAATCGAGAGAGAAATGAAGGTCACTCTGGATTCTTGCATGGATCAGTTAAGCGCCAGGACGGCTTCTTTTACTTTGTATTTTTGGACGACCATTGTGTCGATATCGTATGACGAGTAATCTGACACTTTAAATGTGCCCTCGCGGACTCTCAACCTCGGGACAATAACGTCATCGGTGAACCACCTTTCCGACGACTCTACATCTGTCGGATAGGTAAAGCCCGGAAGGGTCGACAATAAGAGAGCGTGAATCCCTCCTATCCCAAGCTCCGGCATCGTGCCTGCCCATACAGGGATACCGGCGTTTACACATAAATCATGGATTGACCTGGCATTCCGTAACCCGCCGACACGCTGGATCTTAATGTTCACGATCTTGCAGCTCCCGAGTTCAATCGCGCGCCTGACGCTCTCAACATCTTCTGCCGATTCGTCTAAGCAGATCGGGGTTGAAATTGTTTTCTGAAGAATAGCGTGTCCTTCAAGATCTCTCCTTTTGAGAGGCTGCTCTATCATCATCAGATTAAATTCGTCTAACCGCCTCAGGTGCCCAATGTCATCCCGGTCGTACGCGCAATTCGCATCCACCATCAGCGGGATGTTCCCAAATGATTTACGAACGGCTCGCAGGGGTTCAATATCCCATCCCTTCTCGATCTTTATCTTGACTCTCCGGTAGCCTTCCTTCAGATATCCTTCTATTGCCTCAAGGAGCGAACTGACGGATGGATAAATGCCGACTGCCAGCCCGGACTCGACCTCGGTCCGTGCGCCGTGCAGGAGCGCGGCCAATGATCTCCCGCTCATTCTCGCGGTCAAATCCCACACCGCCGTCTCGATCCCCGCCCGGGCAAAGGCGCTCCCGCCAAGTCTGTCGAGCAGCAAGTTCACCTTATCGATACCGGATGGCTTCAAATCCAGAACGCGGGGCACAAGGACTTCAACAAGACGCTTCCATGTCGAGTCGGGTGTGTCATCAGAATAAAATGAACCCGACATCGGGGACGCTTCGCCGTAGCCCGTGACGCCATCCGATTGGACCGCGACAATTATCGCGTCCTTTTCAGACACTGAGCCGTTGCTTATCCTGAAGGGCTCGCGCAGCGGAATCCTCACATGTGTAAGGACAATTCTCTCTATATTCATCTGGCAGTGAATCGGACACTGTTCTTCATCTCGCCAAGACCGGCGATGCGGGTAGTAATCGTATCTCCTCCCCTTATCTCGCCAATCCCTTCCGGAGTACCTGTAGAGATCACGTCGCCCGGCTCCAGAGTGATATGCCTCGTGATAAACTCAATCACGGTCGGAATGTTGAAGACAAGGTCGCGCGTGTTAGCCTTCTGTCTGACTTTGCCGTTTACCATGCACTCGATTTTCAGGTTGATCGGCGGCTTGATCTCATCGGTTAGAACGAGCCAGGGGCCCATCGGCGTAAAGGTATCGAAACTCTTCGATCGGAACCACGGATTGTTTTCGGCAAGGTCCGCGTTCTGAAGATCGCGTGCCGTAATGTCCTGGACGATCGTGTAGCCCGCAACATAGCCGAACGCTTCCCTCTTGCCGACCTTACTCGCGCGCCTTCCGATGACTACAGCCAGCTCGGCTTCGTGGTCGATCCTCCCATATTCTCTCGGTATCTGAACCGTATCATACGGACCCGTTACCGAAGAACTCGCTTTCTCGAATATAATTGGCTCTTTGGGAACCGGAAGCCTCGCCTCTTTGGCGTGGAGGACATAGTTGCGTCCGAGGGCTATGATCTTTCCAGGGCGTGAGAGGGGAGCTTTCACAACAGCCTTGTCGCTGACATTCAAGTGGCCTGCCAGCTTGTGCTTATCAACAAAATTCGAGACCCTCCTGAAGCTGTCTAAATCGAAATTCCCTTCCTGAAACATCTGATCCATGGTTGGGATCGCGACGATTTCTTTACGCTCCACGACCATGGAGTAGATTCTCATGGCGGCGGAGAAATTGACCCATCTTCCTCCGAGCCAGAGGCCTATTAGTTTTCCTCTCTCGTCCTCAAACTGTGCAAGTCGCATTTACTTCTCCAATAATTTCCTGTCGCTGGCGCCCTACTTTACTTCCTGAGATTTTTGAACACTGCTCGCCAGCTGTTCGGCCCTTATTTGTGAACGCTTCCCAAAGAACCACATCATGGCACCGAACACTACCAAAATGCCCGACAGAATGCCGACCACCGGCGCCTGTTCCCGTGAGATGCCTGAGAAAAACATCAGGCTTATCAGAAGCCCCATGACCATCGTTATGCCGCCGACAACCGGGAACGTCGACACCTGCTTCCTACCGGCCCCGAATACCTCCTTCATCACGTCTACCGGAGTGTCAAGTTTCTTGAAGAATTCATTAATAACTCTTCTCTGCTCCTCAGTTTCGGTACCGAAGAGACGAGAGAATATGTAGAGGCTTACCCCCAGCGCGATGGAGGAGAGGGCGGTCAGGGAGACGAGTAGGCCGTTTCGCACGGAGGGGGCAGTCAACAGGAAGAACACAAACAGGACCACGGTCACGAGCGCGGCCAGCGCTCCTGATTTTTCCTTCCCCTTCTTGTACAGGATTCCCAGCCAGTAAGATGACGCGAACAGAACAAACGTTGAAACGAATTGAGCATAAATCTGCTCCCCCATTGTCCAACCCAGAACATATCGGGTCGTCAATCCGACAATCAACCCCCAAACGATCACGGCGATACCTGCCCAGCGCGAAGCTTTTCTGATCAGCAAGCCGCACGCGATCGGGAGCACAACGGGAATGTTCAGCATCGTGAAAAACACCTGCATCATGTTGAAGATCCCGAGCTGACTCCTGGCAAATATGACGGCTTCCACCATCACTATGACCCCGATAAGCGCGGAAGAGATCCTGCCGACTTTCAGAAGCTTGCGGTCGTCGGCAGACTTGTCGATGAGCCCCTGATAAATATCGCGTGACAAAATCGACGACACGAGATTATACACCGTGCTGAGCGCACTCATTGTGGCAGCAAGCATCGCGGCAAGAAAGACTCCTATTACTCCGTTTGGAAGGAGCTTCAAACACAGCCCGACAAATACCAAATCCTGCGGGTTGTGTCCAACGTATGGCTGAAAGAAGGGTATCTGAGCAAGATTCGGCCAGATAACCCTTGCAACGAGAGGTGGAATACCGAAGACAAGCGGTACGGTCAGGAAGAGTAAGCCGGCCATTCTTCCGACACGCTTCGCATCTTTTTCGTCTTTCACACTGTAGAATCTTTGAGCCTGACCGGCGGCCGTCCCCAGCGACATGATCACGAAAACTCCTACGAGCCAGTTGGGATCGTAGTGAATGCCATTGTAGTTGTGACTGAGACTGAAGGCAGGAAGCGCCTTGAGAAGTCCACCAATTCCTCCGACCAGATGAAGACTGAGTGGCATCACTATGAAAGTCACGCTCAGCAGGATGACGCCCTGAACTACATCCGTAATAGAAACCGCCCACAGTCCGCCCATGAACGTATAGAGGAGTATCACGGTGCCCATGACCAGGATAACAGTGCTGATGTCAAGCCGCATGACAGGCGCGAATATCTCACAAGTCGCGGCCAGTTGCACCCCCGCGGCGAGGATGTAGTTGGCGGCCATTACCCAGCCAAGGAACTGCTGTGTCGTGATGTTGAACCGTGTGTAGGTGTACTCTACGGGAGAGATTGAACGAGTCCTTCGCCATTTGGCGGCTGTCAGTTGCGAACCCACGAAATACGATATAGACCATGTCCCGAAATACAATATTGCAAAAAGACCGGTGCTGTACGCGAATCCCGCCGCGCCTGTGAAGGTCCAGGCGCTGAAGTTT
>JAJYGB010000438.1 GCA_021785235.1 Bacteroidota bacterium | reverse complement strand
ATCGAGGCCGCTCAGACCGAGCTCCAGGCCAAAATGCCTTTCATAAATTTCGGTGACATCTCCGACAAGATTGGCCAGGTACTGGTCCAGCTCGCGAGCAAGTGGCTTGAAATTCTTACGAGCGCCGGGTCCGTTTTGCTGATGCTCGTCATAGTACCTTTCGTGACTTTCTTCCTACTGAAGGACGGCGATGCTTTCGTGAGGGGGTTCGTGTCGGTCGTGCCCAACAGGTACTTTGAAATGACTCTGAATGTCATTTATAAGATCGGGATTCAGCTTGGGCGTTATATCCGGGCATGGATCACTGAGGCGGCAATCGTGGGCGTGATTTCGATTATCGGTCTCGCGGTCATGGGTGTGAAATATGCAGTCATCATAGGGGCCGTTGCGGGTGTAGCCAATCTCATTCCTTACCTCGGCCCGGTAGTCGGCGCCCTCCCTGCAATAGTGGTCTCTTTCGTTCAAACCGGCAACCTCGGCATGCTGCTGCCGATAGTCGTTCTATTTGCAGGGATCAGGTTGATTGACGACGTTGTGGTGGTTCCGGCTGTTTATTCACGCGGGGTCTCGATCCATCCGCTTACAGTGGTTTTGTTGATACTGGTAGCCGCCGAGTTGAAGGGAGTGCTCGGCATGGTGCTGGCCATGCCGCTCTACACGGTGTTCAGGGTGGTAGCAAAAGAAACCTACTGGGGTCTCGAGTCTTACGGTATAACGACGATTGATACGAGGAAAGGGACAGTCGATAGCGTTTGATGTTTTTCCGGTCGGGGAAACCGGAAAATTCCGCCAATGAAGCCTTGTTAGGCGGCCTTCCTGACGCGGCCCTGCTTGATGCAGGATGCACAGACTTTCATGCGCTTGACCTTTCCCTCCACAACAGCCCGAACGCTCTGAAGATTCGGATTCCATCTTCTGTTCGTTATGTTATGCGCATGACTGATGTTGTGTCCATATATGGGCTTCTTGCCACAAACTTCACATACTTTTGCCATCTAATTCTCCGAAATTTTCATTAATTTAACCGGTGAGGGCCAATTTTCCAACAGCCAAAATTAACATCGGGTCCGCCTTGCACAGCGCGTTGAGACGCCGGGTTGCGCGAAAGGTCTGCGGCCTGTTGCCGCCCGAGAGTCGTCGGAGAACGAAGTTTTGTGTTGAAACTCCATACCTGCGTTGATATATTTTCGGTTACATGCGACTGGCAGAAATCCTTGAACAAACTCAATCACTAGCCAAATCGACAGGATTCATCTATTGAACACACTTGCTTTGAAGACCGTGCTTGTTACGGGAGGAGCTGGCTTCATCGGCAGCAATTTTATCAGAACCTTTCTCAGTAAGCACAAGGATGTAGAGGTTGTCAATCTCGACAAACTTACTTATGCCGGCAACCTGGAGAGTCTGCGCGATGTCGAGGCGAATTCATCTTATCACTTCTACAAAGGGGACATTGCCGACGAGGCCTTTGTGCGAAGGCTCTTTAACGAATGGCATTTTGACGCCGTCATAAACTTCGCCGCCGAATCACACGTCGACCGGAGCATACTCGGTCCGTCTGCGTTTATAGACACAAACGTCAGGGGGACGATGACTCTGTTGGAAGTAGCCAGGGAATTCGGGATCGAACGTTTCCTACAGGTTTCCACCGACGAGGTTTACGGATCGCTCGGCGCGTCGGGGAAGTTCACCGAATCGACCCACATCTCACCCAACAGTCCCTACTCCGCAAGCAAGGCCGGTGCAGACATGTTGGCACGGTCATGGTGGAAGACCTTCAATGTACAGACCGTTATAACACGCTGTTCAAATAACTATGGGCCTTTTCAATTCCCGGAGAAGTTCATTCCCCTGATGATAGCCAACGCTCTGCAGGACAAGAAGCTGCCGATTTACGGCGACGGTATGTACGTCAGGGACTGGATCTATGTGGATGACCATTGCGAAGCGATCGACGCGGTGCTGTACAGGGGAGAGATCGGAGAGGTTTACAATATCGGGGGTGGAAACGAAGTCGCCAACATTGAAATGGCTAAGCTCATTTTATCGAAGCTTGGCAAACCGGAATCGCTCCTGGAGTTTGTCAAAGACCGTCCGGGCCATGATAGACGATACGCTATGGACTCGTCAAAGATCGAAGTCGAGCTCGCTTGGAAACCGAAGAAGTCGTTCGCTGAGGGAATTGATCTTACAGTAAACTGGTATCTCAATAACGAGAGCTGGTGGAAGCGGATAATTTCGGGTGAATATCGGAATTACTACAAACTTCAGTATGAGCAGAGATGAGCAACACGGCTGAACAAATCCGGAAGAGGATTGAAGAAAAGAGCTTCAGAGTGGGCGTGGTCGGTCTGGGTTACGTCGGGCTTCCGCTTGCCGTCGAATTCGCGGCCAGGGGGTTTCAGACGCTGGGAATTGACCTCGACACCGGGAAAGTCGACAGCATCAGGAAGGGAAAGAATTACATCGATGATGTGAATCCTGAAGATTTCAGAGCGGTCGTGAAATCGGGGACGCTAACCGCGGAAACCGATTACGACTCGATAGGGAGCTGCGACGCGATCTTCATATGTGTGCCAACACCATTCACACCGAACAAAGAGCCCGATATTTCATTCATCGTGGATGCCGCGGAAGAGATCGCCAGGAGGCTGAGGGAAAATCAGATTATCGTTCTCAGGAGCACGACCTTTCCGAGTACCACCGAGGCTTACGTGCAGCCCATTCTCGAGAATACCGGACTCGTGGCGGGCAAGGACTTCTTCCTAGCATTTTCTCCCGAGCGTATCGATCCGGGTAACAAGAGATACAAAACAAATAATATCCCGACCGTGGTGGGGGGCATCAACAAAGTAAGCACGGATCTGGCCGCTCTCGTTGTCGGGCAGAGTGTATCTGATGTGATCAAAGTGTCCAGCCCCCGGGTGGCGGAGATGGAGAAACTCCTGGAGAATATTTTCAGGAGCGTGAACATTGCTCTGGTGAACGAGCTCGCGCAGCTCTGCGACAGGATGGGGGGAATTAATATCTGGGAGGTGGTTGATGCCGCTGCCTCGAAGCCTTTTGGGTTCATGCCATTCTATCCGGGACCGGGGATCGGCGGTCACTGTATCCTCATTGACCCGTACTATCTTGAGTGGCTCGCCAAGGCTTACGATTTTCAGACGAACTTCATATCCTTGGCGGCTGAGGTGAACGAGAACATGCCGTTCTATGTGCGGAACATGGTCCAGCGCGAACTGAGCTTCAGGCCCGTCAGTTTCAAGAAGGCGAAGATACTGGTACTCGGCGTGGCTTTCAAAAAAGATGTCGACGACACCCGGCATTCTCCCGCGCTGAAGGTGATGGAGTTGTTACTTCGAGATGGCGCGACAAATATTTCCTACAATGACCCCTATGTTCCTAAGGTGCATATCGACGGCAGCGATTTCAAATCGGTTAAATTGACCCCGAAGATGTTGAAATCGATGGACTGTGTACTTATTACGACGGACCATTCTTCTTACGATTATGAATCTGTGGTCAAGCATTCGAAATGCATCGTAGACGCCAGGAACGCCACCCGGAACGTGAAGAAGGGCAGAGAGAAAATTGTGCTGCTTGGAGACGGGAAATGAGCCGTAGACTCAAATTTATAAGTGTCGTCGGTGCGCGCCCGAATTTCATGAAGGTGGCTCCGCTCCACAGGGTATTCTCCAGGCTTGATTCTGTCCAGCACATGATTGTTCACACTGGGCAGCATTACGATGCGAACATGTCTAAAGTGTTCTTCGAGGATCTCGAGCTCCCGAGGCCGGACGTGTACCTGGGCATAGGCTCGGGTTCGCATGCGGAGCAGACCGCTAAGGTGATGGTTGAGTTCGAGAAGGTGCTGTTGAAGGAGAAGCCGGACCTGGTTATCGTGGTCGGCGACGTCAACTCAACCGTGGCATGCAGCCTCACGGCCGCCAAGCTCCTCATCCCCGTTGCGCACGTCGAAGCGGGGCTGCGAAGTTTCGACAGAACCATGCCCGAGGAGCTTAACAGGATAGTGACCGATGTCCTGAGCGACTATCTGTTCGTGACCGAAGAAAGCGGCGTTGTAAACCTCAGGCTTGAGGGGGTCGATGACGGAAAAGTTTTCCTCGTCGGCGATGTGATGATCGACTCGCTCATCGCGTATCGCGAGAAGGCGAAAAAATCCCGCATTAAGGAAGTACTGAACGTTAAGGAGCACGGATACACGCTGGTGACGCTTCACCGCCCCGCCAACGTGGACGAAAAGAGAAACCTCGAAGACATCCTGAGTATATTTGAAGGCGTTGAGAAACACGGCAAGATTATATTCCCCATCCATCCGAGGACGAGAAAACGCATTGACGAGTTCGGGCTGAAAGGCAGATTCGAATCGT
>JAJYGB010000308.1 GCA_021785235.1 Bacteroidota bacterium | reverse complement strand
GACGCATGATCGAAGGGAAGGGAGACACTCTTCCCGTTAGCGCCATGCCGATAGACGGCACCTTCCCGACCGCGACTGCTCAGTGGGAAAAGCGCAACATCGCTCTCGAAATTCCAGTGTGGGAGCCGGACATATGCATCCAGTGCAACAAGTGCATAGTCATTTGTCCACACGCAAGTATACGGGTGAAGGTCTTTGATCCGGCGGAGATGGCCGGAGCGCCGACGACGTTCAAGGCGGTTGACTTTAAGAGTCCTGAACACAAGGGGATGAAATATTCCTTGCAGGTCGCGCCGGAAGATTGCACCGGCTGCGGTCTTTGCGTGGAGTTCTGTCCCGCGAAGAGCAAGAAGGAAGCGAAGGTAAAAGCTATCAACATGAAACCCCAGCCGCCTCTCAGGGAAGCCGAAAGAGTGAACTATGACTTCTTCCTGAATATTCCGGAAGTGGATCGCAGGACGATAAGGCTCGACAGCGTTAAAGATTCGCAATTCCTGCAGCCACTCTTTGAATACTCCGGCGCGTGTTCCGGCTGCGGAGAGACTCCATACGTGAAGCTTGTGACGCAGCTCTTCGGCGACCGGACACTGGTAGCGAACGCGACCGGCTGCTCGTCAATTTACGGAGGAAATCTTCCGACGACTCCCTACACGGTCAACAAGGATGGACGCGGCCCGGCATGGTCGAACTCCCTATTCGAAGATAACGCGGAGTTCGGCTTCGGTATGAGGCTCGCCGTCGACAAGCAAACTGAGATAGCGAGGGAGATGGTCAAGAATATGTCGTCGCAGATTGGCGACCAGCTGGCGAAGGAACTCCTGGAATCCGATCAGGCAGGTGAAGCCGGCATCTACGAGCAGCGCGAGAGAGTTAAGCTATTGAAGTCAAAGCTAGCCTCCATGAATTCCTCCGAAGCGAGGAGACTTCTCAATGTCGCGGATAACCTTGTGAAGCGAAGCGTGTGGATCGTCGGTGGAGACGGTTGGGCCTACGATATAGGTTACGGTGGACTCGATCACGTTCTAGCCTCGGGAAAGAATGTCAATATTCTTGTCCTGGACACGGAAGTCTATTCGAATACCGGCGGCCAAATGTCCAAGTCAACCCCGCGAGCGGCGGTCGCTAAGTTCGCGGCGGCAGGGAAACCGATGCGGAAGAAAGACCTTTCCCTGATGGCGCTGATGTACGGAAACGTTTACGTGGCGCGAGTGGCGATGGGCGCCAATGACGCGCAGGCTGTCCGCGCCTTCCTTGAAGCGGAATCGTACGACGGACCATCAATCATAATCGCTTATTCCCACTGTATCGAGCATGGCATCGACATGTCGCTTGGAGCTCAACACCAGAAGGTAGCAGTCGATACAGGATACTGGCCTCTGTTCAGGTTTGATCCGAGGCAGGCTCACGAAGGCAAGAACCCGTTCAAGTTGGATTCGAAGGCTCCGAAGGGATCGGTCGGCGAATTCACGTCACTCGAGACGCGGTTCAACATGCTGAAGAAGACGCATCCCGACAGGGTGAAATTCCTTATGGAGCTCGCTCAGGATGATATAGTTCAGAGATGGAAGATGTACGAACAACTTTCGAAGGAATTCGAACCATCCAAGTCGGAAGGTGACGGCAAAGCTGCTACCGCCCCGGCCATGAATTGAACCTGAAGTCTGAAACGAAGAAAACGAAAGTGATGAAATGAATCTTAAAACTAAATATCTCGGCTTAGAGCTGAAGAACCCGATAGTCCCGTCGGCCAGTCCGCTTTCAAGAAGCCTCGATAGTATGAAAAGGCTTGAAGACGCGGGAGCTTCGGCCATAGTGATGTACTCATTGTTTGAGGAAGAAATCGCTCATGAGAGCGAGGAACTCGATCACTATCTTCATTACGGAACCGAAAGTTTCGCAGAAGCGCTGACATACTTTCCAAAGGCCGAAGAGTACAACCTCGAGCCCGATTCCTACGTGGACCTGCTCAGGAAAGCGAAGGAGTCTCTCAGCATTCCCATCATCCCGAGTCTCAACGGTATAACCTCCGGCGGTTGGATCAAATACGCCAAGCATTTTGAGGATGCCGGCGCGGACGCGATGGAGCTGAATATCTACTATATACCGACAGACCCGCATCTCAATTCATACGACGTCGAGGGAAGGTATATAAACGTCATTTCTGCCGTGAGGGATTCCGTGAGCATTCCTCTTGCCGTGAAGCTGAGCCCGTATTTCGGCTCCCTTGCCAATTTCGCGCAGCGCGCGATTGGAGCCGGTGCGAACGGTCTCGTGATGTTCAACCGCTTCTATCAGCCCGACATTGACGTGAACGAGCTGGAGGTGGTTCCTGAAGTCACGATGAGCGACTCCTCCGCTATCAGGTTGCCGATGAGATGGATCGCGATTCTGTACGGTAAGCTGAAGGCAAGCCTTGCGGCCACGAGCGGAGTGCATACGGCCGAAGACGTCTTGAAGCTCGTGATGGCCGGCGCTGATGTGACGATGATGTGTTCGGCACTTCTCCAACACGGCCCCCAACACATAAAGACGGTTCTAGCTGAACTTTCGAAGTGGATGGAAGAGCACGAGTACGAGTCGATCGAACAGATGAAGGGAAGCATGAGCCAGAAATCAGTGGCCGATCCCGCCGCGTTCGAGCGCGCGAACTACGTGAAAGCGTTAAACAGCTACAAGCTTCTGATCTGAGTTCTCTTCAGGAATGAATAGGGGCGCCTTACGGGCGCCCTTTTTCTACTCGAATCGGGTAAGCCTACTCAGCCTTCAGCATATCCATGAATTTGGAAATTGAAAGCGGCGCGCTTCCTTCGAGATGGTTGTTGAAGTTTGCGTAGACATCGAATTTCTTCGGAATTAGTTTCCGTACGAGTTCCGAAATCTCACTGATGGTTTTATCCTTCGGATCGACAATCTCTGTCCAATGTTTCCTTGTCTTCTTTTCAATTCCCTGCCTGTCTGCGCCGAGTAGTCTTAATACGACACTCTTCGAAGTGAGTGAGTCGGGGCCGAACTTCTCGAACAACCCAGAAACAGGGGGCATGTAGTATCCTTCAACGAAGACGTGCCCGCAGTCATGTGATTTCAGGAATTGAAAATATTCCTTGGTAAGGTAATTCTGATTCCTTATCTCAATTGCGTAACTGTAATCTTTCGGTAGGGAAGTGAGAAACGGGCCGACCAAATCAAAGAAAGCGCTCTGCGAAGGCATCTTCGACTTGTTCAGGTATTCGAACTCGAACATTATGACGCCTATCTTAGGCGAGAGAGTTCGTATAGATGCTAGGAACGAATCCATCAGTTTAGTATCGAGAAAATGAGGGTTTGGCTTTTCAGCGAATTCTTTGGGGGCTTGCTTGTAGAAATGTGTCAGAGTAATGGAGTTCGGCGCCTTGACAGTGAAACGGAAGTCTTCCGGAGTGAGACGCTCGTAGGCTTCAACGTCTTCGTGTTTAGGAAGCCTAACGGAGTCTGGCGATTCGAGGCTCCAGAACCATTGATCCACTTCAGCCGTGTTGAAATGGTCGGCGTACTCCGGCAGATAATCGTAATGTCTTCGCTGCTTCTGCGAGTAGATGCCTATTTCCTCCCACTCAGGATAGTTCCATGAACAGGTGCCTATCCGGAGATTTTCTTTTAGTTTCTGAGGCAGGCGCTCTACTGAGATTTCTTCCGATCGTTTCATGGCATTAATCTGACTTGTGAAACATTTGTATTACGGAACGTTCGCGTCCGTTCCGCTGCTGATCTCTCACTCATGTATCGATAACTAATCTAAGGAGCTCCGATAGCAACACAGAAAAGTCTCAGCGCGTTGTGCGTCTTAAACAGGTTTCAGCGCAATTTCGATGACATTTTCATCCCTGGACATCTCCTGGATAACACTCTGCGAAGGTGCCGAATCGAGCAACAGGGTGCAACAGGCTGCCTTCGACGCTTCAAATATGATATTTGTCATTTCCTCTACATTGATGCCGTTGCTCTTGAGGTTTCCGAGTATGCCGGCAAGAACTCCGACCCTGTTGTAGTGTCTCACTACCAGCGACTGCGTCGCGGATGAGCGAGCACGGATGTTGACGGTGTTCAGAGGCACGCCGGTTGTCACATAGGAGTTGACTATGTTCACAACTTCATCGGCTATGGCTTCCGATGCCTGATCGGTTGAAGCGCCGATATGCGGCGTCGCGGTTACAAGGCTGGCGAGTTCTTTACCTGTAAATTCGGCCTCTCCGCCAGCGGGCTCACCCTCGAACACGTCGAGGCCGACTCGTAGATTCTTCGACTTCATCGCTTCAACAAGGGCGAGGGTGTTGACCACCTCGCCACGCGAAGTGTTCACGAAAATGGCGTCGTTCCTCATGGCGTTGAGAAAATCCTTGTCAATGAGGTGGTGCGTCTC
>JAJYGB010000224.1 GCA_021785235.1 Bacteroidota bacterium | reverse complement strand
AATACCAGTAGTTATTGTGCCCGCAAATTACCTTGGGGAGCGGATACTCGCCGCGAAAGAAATCAATTGCACCTGCTTCTCCGTAATTGTGCGCAAAGACAACTATGCTATTACGCTCTTTAAGTGGAAGAGAAAGATAGACTCTTGATACAGTCGACGCCATATTCCTCCACCCGAACATGTCGGCGTAAAATTGTGGAAGCGCTGCCACTTCGTTGGATTCGCCCGAAGAAGGGGCAATCCCGATTGTCTTTGAATAGTCGATGAAAGTTTGAACCGGTAGAACAGGCAACGCCAATGGAAGGAGTAACATTCCGGAAACCGTGACAAGGGAAGGTACCGCGGTCTTTGTCCAGCTAAAACCTCGCCTGGACGCGATCCGCTCGAACATTACTGCGCCGCCGGCAAAAAGAATTGGGAAAGCTGGCCCGATATATTCCGACTTCGAATGCCAGTTGACAATCAGAATAATGAACGAGATGAGGAACAAGTATCCCACCAGGCGGTATTTCCTTCCTTCATCATTGAAGAAGAAAAAATAAATTCCCGCCAGCCAGACGGGTGCGGCGAGAGGGTTCATCACAAGGATCGTGTCCGATATGAACGTCAAAGGATTTTGAGACGCGTATTTGATGGATGAAGCATTGTGAATGAATTCTAACGTGGCGAAGTTGTGCGCAACGTTCCAAACGATGTACGGACTGAAGATGACGAGCGCGATTATCCCTGCGATGTAAGGCCATTTTGTTCTCAGGTGTGTTCGTTGATGCGTGAGTAGAAGCGCAACCACCAGGCTGGAGCCGAACCATAGAATGTCGATCTTGTTAAGCAATCCGAAACCGAGCGTGATGCCGAGGATGAGCCATAGCCGACGTGTTCGTGGACCCGGCTGTTCTGAGATTACGATGAGCAAAACGATATATGCCCCGAGCGACCAGAAAAGCCAATCGAAACCGTTCATGGAATATATCGTGTTTGTTCCGAGAAATTGAGGCGTGATTGCCATAATCAGGCAGGCGAGGGTGACCGCGAACATTCCACCGTTGAGTTTTCTGGCGATCAGACCGGTCAGATAAACGGTGATGCCCGATGCCAGCGCAGGAAGGAGTCTCAACGCAAATATCGAATCACCGAAGAGCTTCATGCTGATGTACAGTATGAAGCTCGAGAGCGGCGGCTGGTCTACATAACCTGCGGCGAGATGTCGGCTGCACGCGATGTAATAAAGTTCGTCCCTGAAGTAGCCGTAGTGCGCGAATGCGTTCGAGAAAAGATGAAGAAGAACTTCGGCGACCGCGAATGCGGTAATGACATAAGTGAAGCGCCGCGAGGGACTCTCAATAGGGGGAGCGTTATTCATTATTTTCTCACTCCGATTCTGTCTGATGTACCGTTGGAATCAGCCGATCCATGAATATGCATCCGCGGACCGCAGTCCCAATGTTGGTTTCGACGGATATGTCCATTCGAAGTTACGATCCTCGAAAGCAAGGTGCTGATTGCTTTCTCAAGCTCCCATCTATCTCAGCAATTCGCTCAGCTCCGCCGTCCAGGTACAGCTAGGATAGTTCGCGCACCCCGCGAAGAACCCGCGCCGTCCTTTCTTCACGCGGATTTTTCCCGCGCAGATCGGACATGACTGCCCGTTCTCCTCGAGTACTGCCTCGATAATCTTCCCGTCCGCCGGCACCGTGACGCATTGGTTGTCGGCGCACTGTGCCACGATCATTCCCTTCATCTCCTTGAGCTCCATCTTGCCTCCGCAGACGGCGCAGTGTGCATCCACCTCCCGGTTTCCCGTGCCTGTGAGCTTCGAACTCTTTCTTGGCAGGATATAATTGAAAGTTTTCGCTGTCTCAGGAATGCCGATCCTCACGCTTACGGGATCCTTTTTTCCCAAAATGTCGAAGACGTGGAGGTATTTCTTGTCGATGAGCCAGAAGAACAGCTCCGACTTGTCCGACGTCACGAGGTTTGTGTTTTTCAACTTCTGCTGAAGGAGGCTCATCTCCAACGATTTGAATTCCTTCGACGACTCGACTTCCTTGTTCAGCACGTACTTGAAAAATTGAAGCTTCGCTTTGATCGGCTGGACGAGGCGTAACTCTTCCGAAGATTCCTGTATATCCCTCAGGAGAGGGACGGTGCTGTCTACAAAGCCATGATGTATCGCGAGTCCGGGAAAATTCTTGCCGATATAATCTTTCGACTTGCTGTCATCGATTTGGACGGCGCCGACGGTTTTGTCCCGCTTCAACTTGTCCAGGACAAATCTGAGGAGCGAGCCTTCCGTCGATCTCTTTGAGAGGTATTCGAAATTGCCGACGAAGAGAAGACGTTTCTTGGCACGGGTCATCGCGACGTTCAGCAGGCGCTCACCCTCTGAGATGTCGTCCGGGTCTTCGCGCTCGTAAGTTGATAGGAGAACGCCGAGCGGGAGCGGGTTGTCATCGACAAAGTCAAACACGATGACGTCGCGCTCGTTTCCCTGGAAGGTATGCACCGTGGCCGCCGAGATGACCGCGCTGTCAAGGTTCATGCTGATCAGCACACTGCGCAGGAATCGCGCCTGAGCACGGTAAGGTGTAATGATTCCAACTGTTTTCGCGCCGTGCTTGAGAGCATCAATCGCGAGGTCTATTGCCGTAATTCCTGAGAGGATGTTGACGCGGCTGTTCGACGTTGCCTCGCGGAAAGCCTTCGAGTTCAGTCCGGAAGTGTCGTAGAAGACCACCGGCTCCTGCTTCGGTTCCGTGGATTTTATCTGCTGGCTCGCCTTCAGCCTGCCGGCGTAGATCCTGTCGTTTATGAGGTCCATGATTGCCAGCTGCATTCGGTACTGGATTTCCAGCGTGCTCAACCGCGGATGCTGCTTCGCCATATAGCGGTGCATTTTCGTTTCCCGGAATATGTCCTTCGCCAGCACGTTCAACACTTTTGTGGACGATTGCGTGATCGGAGGTATCTGCATGAAGTCGCCGAAAATCGCCACCCTTTTCTTCGCGAGCGACGCCGCGAAGGCTACGTATGGAACATATAGCATGCTCGCTTCGTCGATCAGGACTGTGTCGAACTTTCGCGAGGAGACTTGCGAAGAAATTGCGGCCTTGGCCGCGGTGCACGCGACCAGGTTTGCCTGCTGGACTATCTTGCTTTCCTTGCCGTAAGCTTCCTCGCGAAGAGAGTATAGCTGTTCGCGCAAGTTCGACATTTTTACCTGGTTCGGACCCCGCTTGGATCGCGGGTTCCTCATTCGAGTCATGACGCCGCGGATGTCGGTCTCGATTTTCTCTATCGACGCGTAGAGACCGGGATTCTTGTCGCGCGACACGTATTGAGGCAACGACCACGGGAAATCTGCCAGGTCCGGGAGGCGCGGTATTCCGAAGCGGACGAATTTTCCCTCGAAGTATTCGTTTTCCTCCTGGAGGTATTCAAGCGTCTTCCGGAGCGCCACGTCGACCGCTATGTTCGTGTTGGAAATAATCAGGACCTTTTCACCCAGCGCGACAAGGTTAGCGGCGGCAAATGCGAGCGTTTGTGTCTTTCCGGTTCCAGGCGGCCCCCACACGAACGAGACCGGCTTCTTCAGCACGGCGCGCGCCGCTTCTATCTGGAACTCGTTCAACTGCTTCGGATCGAGGGTCAGGTCATCCTCGAATGTCTTATCCGCGTCCTCATCGAAAAGGGTTTCAAGCGTCTCGATATCCTTGTCTTCCAGGTTATCCAGGCGTTCGATCAGCTGCTCCAGAAGAAAGAATGGCGCGGTCCGCAGCATCGCCTGCTCAACGGCATCTCCGATATCGTTCTGCAGGAGCAAGACTATCCTGTCTCCGTCGACGGATATGACGGTGCCGTGAGTGATGTCTCCACCGACTTCTATCTCCACCGGCATGTCCTCGACTATCCTGACTTCGTCTTCGAGCCTGAACTCGTATAGGAACTCCGTGTCGGCATGGCCGAGGAATTTTCCCGCGATGAGCGAGTAATTTCGTGAAGAATAGTTTCTCAGCGCCTCGATTTCATTTTGGAGCGCCGTGATGTAAAGTGAGATGCGTTTTTGAAGAGCAGCGTGATTTTCCGTAAGGTTCATGATTCCCTATTCTCTTGTGAATCCGATCGGGCGTTTGGGTTTCTGGGACGAAGGCGACATCAGCTCCAATATTGCACGTAATATCGCCTGAATTCCTTCATCGTGTTTCTCGAGTTTCATTTCGAGCGGTTTCAGTTTGAGCGCCAGTTCTTTGTGGGCAGAGATGATCTCTCTGAGCTTCACGAACGCGCGCATGATTGCAATGTTAACCTGTATCGCTCTTTCGCTTCGCAGTACGCTTGACAAAATGGCGACGCCTTGCTCAGTGAAGGCGAAAGGAATATACCTTCTTCCACCGCGACGTTCAGCGATTGAGGTTTCAAA
>JAJYGB010000069.1 GCA_021785235.1 Bacteroidota bacterium | reverse complement strand
GACGCGGTGGTACTCCGCTTGGACTACAGCCTTCCGGGCGAGCCAAGGATAGAAGTGCTAGACAAAGCGGGGAATCATCTTGGGCATCTTTTTTACGACGGCCCGCCGCCGACCGGTGAAAGGTTCTGCATCAATTCGGCCGCGCTGATTTTCGTGCCGGACAGCGGAAAATAGAACCTGAACGCGCCAAAAAGTTACTTGAACTGAACTCTTCCTTGATTGACCGTCCTGGAAACGGTAATGAACCAGAGTGAAAGCCCGGCGAATTTCTCTCCGACCACCTGAAAATCCCAAACTTTTTAGATATCCTGCAATCCCATTTGCGTAACATTATAAATTATCGTGCAATCGGTAGAATCTCAGGCCGTTTACCAAAACCTGAATTTGCCCGGGTCAACTGTCAAATTGCAGTATCCCGGAGGCTCTCTTGTTGCTTCGACAAGGCCCGCTAACTAGCTTTCAAGGTTCACCTTCGATCAATTCACGACTCCTAAAAAAGTTCAGGTCTGAAGAATGGAGATGCCGGATGACAAAACGATTACTGCTTTTCTTTTCAATCATTTTCCTTCCAGTGTCGCAATCGTTCGGCGCGCAGTCCTCGCCCGGCAAATTCAAAATCGTGACAAAGGGTAAGAGCGACTTCCGCATAGTCATTCCCGTTCACCCGGATTCGGTCGAGCTCCGTTCAGCGAACCAACTTCAGAAATATTTCGCTGAGATCAGCGGAGCGGTTCTACCGATAGAACGGGAACCTGCGAGTTTCAAGGATGAGATACTGATTGGGCGGACGATGGAGACCCGACAGCTTCTATCAGCGAAGACGCTCGACTCTCTCGAACCTGACGGCTATCTCCTCCGGACCGTTGGGACGAAGCTAGTCATTTGCGGAGGGACGCATAGGGGTACATTGTACGGTGTCTACTCTCTTCTCGAAGATTATCTCGGATGCAGGAAGTACACCGCCACCGTGACTGTGATTCCGCGTTCTTCATCGATAGTTCTCCCGCAGCTTCATAAACTCTACAATCCTTTCTTCCGGTATCGAGAGGTTTACTACCTCGACACGCAAAGCCAGGATTACTGCGACTGGCAGAAACTCTACTCCCCGGCAGACCAGCAAAAGATGTGGGGGATGTGGGTACACACGTTCGCGAGACTAATTCCGCCGTCAATATACTTCGCGGATCACCCCGATTACTTCTCGGAGGTAAACGGGCAGCGAGTGCCAAACGGTCAGTTGTGTCTGTCGAATCCACACGTCCTGCCGCTGCTCGTCAAGAATCTGAAACGGATGATGTCCGAAAATCCGGGCGCTCAGTACTGGTCGGTCTCCCAGAACGACAATACCAACGAGAGCCAGGATGATTCGAGCAAAGCGCTCGACGAAAAATACGGAGGTCCTTCCGGCACGATCGTCAATTTCGTGAACCATGTCGCCGCCGAATTCCCCGACAAAACGATTTCGACTCTCGCTTACCAGTACACCCGTGCCGCACCGACACATATCAAGCCTGCCAAGAACGTCAACATAATGCTTTGTTCCATTGAATGTAATAGGAGCGAGCCGATCGCGACCGATCCGCGGAGCGCCTCATTTCGCCGCGACATGGAAAACTGGACGAAGCTCACCCACAACATCATAATGTGGGACTACGTCGTTCAATTCAGCAACCTCGTCAGCCCGTTTCCCAACTTCCGTGTCCTTCAGCCGAACATCCAATACTTCGAGCGGAATGGGATCCGCATGGTGTTCGAGCAGGGATGCGGCGACAACGTCGGCGAGTTCTGCCACCTCCGCGCGTATGTTCTCGCGAAGCTTCTCTGGAACCCGAATGTCAATCTCGACTCCGTCATGACAGATTTTCTCGACGGGTACTACGGCGCTGCCGGACCCTACCTCCACAGGTACATAAACATGATGGAAGATGCTCTCGCGAAGTCCGGGAAGGGACTAAATATTTACGGGTCGCCATACGACGCGCTCGACAGCTACCTTACTCCATCGTTGATCAAAAAGTATTCGCGATTATTCGACGAAGCCGAGCGAGCCGTCGCGAAGCGTCCCGCGGACCTTCGCCGGGTGAAGATCGCCCGGCTTCCGCTGGAGTTCGCCATACTCGACATCTCCATGCGTCATCCGACTCCTCAGCTATCCTACTTTGTCAGGCATGGAAGGAACTGGACGGTACGCCGCTCGATGGTGAGGCTTCTCAACTCTTTCGTGACTGAGGCGGAGAAGGCCGGAATCAAGCTGCTACAGGAACACGGCATGTCTCCCGAGCAATACAAGGAGTCGGTGGAGCAGTTTATGCATCTCAGCATCAAGGGGAACCTTGCTTATAAGAAGCCGGTAAGGATACTCACTGAATACAGCAACAAGTACCCGGTTGGAGGAGGCGCTGCTCTGACGGACGGATTCCACGGACCAGACAACTACGACTGCAACTGGCTCGGTTTCGAGGGTGACAACTGCGAAGCTATAGTCGACCTGCAGTCCGTAAAACGTGTCGACGAAATCAAGACTTCATGGCTCCAGGATTGGTATGCCTGGATATGGCTTCCGCTGAAAGTGAAGTTCTCCGTATCCACGGACGGAAAGACCTTCTCGCCGGTAGGAGAAGTTCCCGATATTGTTCCGGATACGACCAACGGAGCGTTCGTCAGAAATTTCGACGTGAAGTTCCATCCCGTTAAGGTGAGATACATAAAGGTTGACGCCATCTCGCGCAAAGTCTGTCCAGTTTGGCACCTAGGCGCCGGGCAGAAGAGCTGGATATTCATCGACGAGATAGTCGTGAAATAGAAAGCCGGGCGTTTTGAAGATCCTTTCTTTACGCGTGCGGATGGGATATTGATGTTTCCGCTTCTTCTGACTAAGTTTTGGCATCAAGGGCTTCATGGTCAAGAGCTAACAGCCAGGCTGTCCTCCGGGCCGAAGAGTTGAAGGAAGAGGTTCGGGGGCTTTTCGGGAGCGATTCATACAGCCGATGCTACAAAGACTGCAGGCTCTGGCCGAGAGCCCGGCGCTCAATTAAGGAGGGTGAGAGATGAAGAAGGTCGTGATACTGCTTCTGTTAATGACGTGCGCCGCATCCGCGCAGTGGTCGGATACGATCGACACGATTACAACGGGAAATTTCAACGACATCAATCCGCAAGTGGATCACGCCGGTCTTGGTTTCCCCTTCATAACAGGATATAAGACTGTTCTGCCTAGTGCATGGGTCGTTTTTGAAAGATGGGGTGGTAATTACGACGCGATAGTGGCGCTGAAATACGACGCTACTACATCGAAGTGGGATACGAGCGTCGTTACGATTGCGGGAGAAGATTCCGGCATCGTCCGGAAATACCCGGACATTTGTACGGTGAAGAACGGGGTCTCTATCGCGGCGTGGCAGCAGAAGTCTGACAGCGTTTGGAACATCTACTACAGCCTGGGAAACATCAGCAGCGACCTGTGGTCGACGCCTTCGCCTCTTACGATGGATTCCGTCAGCAACACAAACGTCGAAGTCAGGCCTCTTTCGGATTCGAGCATGGCCCTGATCTGGAAAAGGGGGAACGCCGTTCTCTATTCGATCTACAGTCCGGGTGGCTTTTCTACACCACGAACTCTGGTCTCTACGAATACCGACAGTTCCCAATTCGACTTCGATGGCGGCTATTTCGTTTGGACCGTGCAAAACCTTGCGGGCGATATGTTCTGCGCGGAATCGGCTGTGAAAGATTCCGCCGGACTCCACATCTCACCCCCCGATTCCATCGGTGTCGATGGAAGCATCACCGATCCGAGTTTTACGATCGACAATGGTGAGCTTGGGAAAACATTTATATTCAACGTAAGCGCAAACGGCAAGCGGTCTTCATGGTGGTACTATTATTATGGAATAAACGGTTGGGTAACCGCCGAGCTTGCGGGCGGAGCAAACGCTGATTACATTTTCGCGAGGCAGCTCAGTTATCCTCAGTTGACCGCCAGCACCAAGTCGCCAAAATTTACAGTGCAGACATCATATTTTAACTGGATGGTCACCGCCGAAAAGATAGCGGCTTCCGACACGTCGATCGTTTTCTTCGGCGACTCTCCAGACAGCATTCTGCCTGGGAGCGATCCCCTCATCTCTCCTCTTGCCTTCGTGGTGTGGCAGAGCGACAAGTCTGGTCCATTTCACCTTTATTCGCGAGGGTACACTTTTGTAAGTACCCCAGTTGACCAGCGGTCAGCGCAGCCGTCTTCGTTCGGCCTGTCCCAGAACTATCCTAATCCGTTCAACCCCACGACGAATATCGAATTTCGGATTGCGAATTTCGGATTTGTATCGTTGAAAGTTTATGATGTCCTCGGGAGGTTAGTGGCGACGCTCGTGAACGGAGTAAGAAGCCCGGGGAGCTACGAAGTTCAATTCAACGGCTCGAAGCTCGCGA
>JAJYGB010000086.1 GCA_021785235.1 Bacteroidota bacterium | reverse complement strand
ATATTCTTTTCGAGCGATATGGGAAATTTCCTTCAGCACATTGAAATCAATCTTGACCTGGGCAACAGTCCCATCAGGCAGTGGAACCCCGCCGTGACTTGACCCGGTTTGTACGCTGATCTTGCTAATGGTTTTGGCGCCGGCCTTCTTCGCAGCAAGTGACTTCACGTATCCCTGCATGTATGCACGGAACTCTTCGGGAGTAGAATTCTTTTTGCCTACCTCGCCGATTTCCCCGCCGACGGAGATCGTTACGCCCTGGGGCTGAATTTCCCTGATCAGCGCGGTCATTTCGGCAGCGAGTTCGAAATTATTGCGCTGCTGCTCCTCAATCGTCGACTTGCTCAAATCAACGAGCGTCGACGAATCGATGTCGATGTTGTAAAACTGAGCGGCGACAGCTTCTTTAATGAGAGACCTAATGCCTTCGATTTCCTTCTGAGGATCCTGCGCAAACTTCTTCGCGTTAAACTGGAAGTGGTCGCCTTGAACAAAGACCGGTCCCGCATAGTTTTCTTTTACAGCCGCCGCGAGGATACAAGCGGAGTACTCATCGGGGCGCTGATCGGTGTATCCCATTTCAGACTTTGCAATCTCGAAAAGGAACGGCCCGATGTTGTTCTTCTTCGCGACGCGAAACATGGCGCGTGCGAAATCATAGGTAATTCCTCTGATGTTGACGGCAGGGACGGTAAATCCCGATACTTCACCGCGTCCAAATGCATCGTAGAGCCCCTGGATCGACGCCGAACCACAGCCTAGACTTTTTGCCAACTCGCGGATCAACCAGCGGGTTTTAACCTTAACTTCCTGATTTGAATTGAATACTGATTCATATACTAAGGTATCTATTACTGAGCTACGGAGCTTGTCTGCGTTGGCGACTTTCGCTTTCTGCCAACCGTCGACTTCGACGACTCCTTGCAGATTTTGCTTTAGCTCTTCAACGTTCTTGATCATCTAAACCTCCAAAATATTTTCCTTAGAAAGTTATTAAAAGGACGAATCGCATACAATAAAGTCACCGTGTCTTACGTATTTTCGCCGCGAAACTGCCGTCCATGTCGTGCCTGTGCGGAAAAGTTTCCACGAAACCTTCCTTCCCCACCAGGGATCTATCGACGAAGCCATCAGCGGATTCAATCTCAAACTCAGGATGCCGGCTCACGAAAGCCTGGACCACATTCTGATTTTCCTCGGCCTCAATCGTGCACGTACTGTAAACGATGTAGCCGTTCGGTTTCAGCAGCTTCGCCGCGTTCTCAATGATGTCTGATTGTATTTCGTTTAGTAGAGCAATGTCTTCCGGTTCACGTTTCCATTTGGAATCCGGCTTCTTTCTCATGACGCCGAACCCCGTACACGGCGCGTCGATGAGTATCTTGTCGTAAAGCACACCGTCGGAAAATTTCGCGGCGTCCGCAACGACGATCTTGATGTTGGTGTAGCCCATCCGTTCGACGGCATCCTCTATGAGCCTGGCCCTGTTCTCATATTTTTCGATCGCCGTAACGTCAGCTTCTCCGTTGGTAAGTTCAAGTATGTGTGTGGTTTTGCCTCCCGGTGCGGCGCACATATCAAGTATCCGCTCTCCTGGTTTTGGATCGAGCAACACGGAGACAATGCCGGCGCTTTCATCCTGCACGGTAAACTGGCCGGCGCGAAATGACTCGAGTTCTCCGATCCTGGACAGGCCCTCGACATAGAAAAAATTCGAAATGAATTGCCCGCGTGTTACCTTCAGCCCCTTTGCTTCGAAGCCTGACGCGAGTTCTTCAGGTGCGATCTTCTTTGGGTTAACCCTGATGGAAAGCTTGGGACGCTCGTTGAGGGCCGTAAGTAACTGCTCTGTTTCGTACACACCGAATCGATTAATGAATCGCCTTACAAGCCAGGTAGGGAACGAATGAACGGTGGAAAGCGCTTTGACAGCATCGGCTTCTATCGAGGGGTACTCGACAGTGTCCAGCTTTCTGATGGAAGTCCGAAGAATAGCGTTTACAAGATTGGCGAGGAATTGACCACGCAGCTTCTTGACGAACTCCACGGCCTCGTTGACTGCTGCCGATTGCGGCACCCTTTCCAGGAACATGATCTGGTACATCGCGATTCTGATGGCGTTCTTGATGTTGATGTCCAGCTTCGAATAGTCACCGCGGTAAAACTGCGAAATGACATAATCGATTTTCATTTTCCAGCGGATCGTCCCGTTAACGAGCTCGGTGAGAAACGACTTGTCGAGTTTGCTCAGTTCGGAATTTCTTAATTCGAAATCCAGAAGTTTGTCGAGGTACGAATCTGTTCTCTCAATCCTGTTGAGGACCTTAACGGCAACCTCGCGAGCCGTTTCATAGATCACTGTCTCAGTTTCCTCACGGGGATAATTGTGATATCTCCTTGACTGTTCCATCTCGGCACCCCTTGCTTTTTCATTTGCTGCGGTATTACTCCTTTCGAAACCGTTGCATGCCCGGATTTCTAACTCTAAGCTTCGAAGGAGCCCTGTTGGTGATTGATTGGTTGGTCAATCGTTCTCTTTGCAATTCTATTTTGAAAGAACTATTGAGCTTGCCAGTTTCTGGTTGATTCCTGATTCACTTCGGCGATACCATCTCCTCAGAGGCTGGTGTCCCGCGGAACGAAACTCAGAACTTCAGAAGTTCACGCCCCAGATTTCGCCTTGTTGCCATATTTCTGCATGAATTTCTCGACACGGCCGGCAGAATCGATGAGTTTCTGCTTTCCGGTGAAGAAAGGATGGCAATTCGAGCAAATTTCAACTTTTAGAAATTGTCCAGGTTCAGTAGAACGTGTCTGAAATGTATTGCCACATACACAAGTTACTGTCACATTATGGTATTTGGGATGAATTCCGCTTCTCATTTTGTCTCCTATTTACGCTTAAATCTATGAAAACGGCGTATAACTTCCAAATAACGTGAAGTGCGGGCGAATAGTGTCCTTTCGTTAGCCCTTCACACCTTCAGCATTTGCCTCAGGACGGTCTGGAGGATACCTCCGTTCTTATAATACTCCACGTCGACCTGGCTGTCGAGTCGGGCGATGGCCTCAAACTTAATGGTCTTGCCTCCGTCGCCATTGGCCGTTACGGAAAGCGTTTTATGCGGCATCAAGTTGCTGCCAATGCCGGTAATACTGTACGTCTCCCTTCCTGTCAGGCCGAGAGTCGAGGCGGTTTCCCCTTCCCTGAACTGCAGAGGGAGCACGCCGAGCCCGACAAGATTACTCCTGTGGATTCTCTCATAGCTTTCCGCAATTACTGCCTTGACGCCCAGAAGAAGAGTTCCCTTCGCGGCCCAGTCACGTGAGCTGCCGCTCCCATATTCCTTCCCTGCAATGATCACCAGTGGAACGTTAGTGGACTGGTATTTCATCGCGGCGTCGTACAAAAACATTTTCTCTCCATCGGGGAGGTGAACCGTCCAGCTCCCTTCCGTGCCCGGAACAAGAAGGTTCTTGAGACGGATGTTTGCAAACGTTCCGCGGACCATCACTTCGTGATTTCCCCGGCGTGAGCCATATGAATTGAAGTCCTTGGGTTGTACGCCGTGCTCGATGAGATACTTCCCCGCCGGACTGTTCGGCTGAATCGAACCTGCAGGAGAAATGTGATCGGTGGTCACCGAATCCCCGAGAAGTGCGAGGACTCTTGCACCCTGAATGTCGGCGACAGGAGGGGGAACGAGAGGTATATCTTTGAAGAATGGGGGCTCCTGAATATATGTTGAGGCTGTATCCCATTTGTAGCTGCTTCCTTCGGGAACTTTGAGTCCACGCCACCTTTCATCCCCATCGAACACATGAGCATAGCGTGATCTGTACATCTCCGGTCTGATAGATTTCCCGAGTACATCGTTAATTTCCTTCTGAGTCGGCCAGATATCTTTCAGGAAGACCGGAGTTCCATCTTTGGCGTTGCCGATAGGCTCAGTTATCGGATCAAAATCCACCCGTCCGGCGAGAGCGTATGCGACGACGAGGGGCGGAGAAGCGAGGTAGCTGGCTTTGGCGTGCGGGTTGATTCGTCCCTCGAAGTTCCTGTTTCCACTCAGGACCGCGGCTGCGACCAGGTTCCCCTTCTCGACTGCGGCGGCAATGTCTTCGTCCAACGGCCCACTATTTCCTATGCACGTCGTGCAACCGAAACCGACCAGGTTGAATTTCAGATCTTCCAGCGGCTTCAGCAATCCGGCGTCCTTCAAATAATCCATCACTACCTGCGAACCAGGGGCGAGGCTTGTCTTGACCCAGGGTTTGGGTTTGAGTCCGTATTTCTCTACCGCTTTCTTCGCGAGGAGTCCGGCCGCAACGAGCACGCTGGGGTTCGATGTGTTCGTGCAACTTGTTATGGCAGCGATCACCACCGAGCCGTTATGCATATCGAATGACGCCCCGTTTTTCTGCACGGTAATTTTTCTCGTGACATCC
>JAJYGB010000201.1 GCA_021785235.1 Bacteroidota bacterium | reverse complement strand
TGAAGGGATCGAGCGACCAGTCGCTGCGCAGCGCCTCGACGACATCCAGGTGGGCAATGAAAAGTATCGGAAGATGAATTCCTTTTCCCCGGTAGCGCACGACGAGGTTCATGTGTTGTGGCTGCGGTCCGACGAGATGGATGTCGCTTTCTGGAAAACCTGCTGACCTCAGCCTCGCCGCCATCGCCTCGGCCGCCTTCGTGCTGCCGGCATTTACCGTCGTGTTGATCTCGACCAGCTCCCCGAATATGGCTCGTGCCAATACCTGATGGCTCGTAAGCGCCTGAGGGCTGCCGGAGGGTTGCGCTAAAGCAATGGGCAATCCACCGATCACACAAATGAGGACCAAGCACGCCGAGATCAAGTATCTATTCATAGATGTAACCTCCTGAATTTACCGGCAAGCAGAAATACAACGCACGGCGTGTTAGCCGCAAATCTTCCATTTTCTGACGTAAAGCTAATGACCGAATCCGTTCAATCAGTATCGTCGGTGTGCTATCCGCGAGAGACAAGTCCTTCCACTATCTCCGCCGCATCGCGTACGCACTTCGCGCAAACGGTGTTGAAGAGATCTTTCTCCTTTATGGTGCGTTGGCCCTCTTTGGTGTTCATGTCCACGCCGAGAATGTCTCTGCAGAGGATGGAGCCGTGAATTTCGCGAAAACGCCTGTCGAAAGTTCGGACGTCCTCGTAAGTCTTCTTCCTGGCCGTATGATCGGCTGGCACCTCGTCGCCGTTCGCGGCTCCGATTACCATGAATGCACCGGTTACCGCGCCGCATACCTCCTGAAGCCGTGCCATCCCGGCGCCAAAGCCCGACGCGATCCTGAGTGCCTCGCGCTCCTCCATCCCGTATGACGGCGCGAACGCAGAGAAGACCGACTGCGCGCAGTTGAACCCCTTTGAAAAACTGTCTGCCGCCTTCTCGCTCCCAGATGCCAATGGAAGAATCCTTTCCGCCTACAACGCCGGCTTCTTCATGTGTCTCAGAAACGTTATAAGGACGACCACGCCGATTATCGCGAATATGACAAAGAGCACCGCGAGGGCCACCGTGTCTTCGGCGCCCCTGATCTTCATTACTATGATAAGCGCGGCAATCGTTATGTCCATCAATATCCCGAATACCAGCAGGACCGGCGCGAACAAATATCCGAAGGCGTGTTTCTTGAGGAGGAGTACCGAAGTCACGATGAAACCCGGGAGTATCAGTGAAAGATCGAGCACGTGAACCGGGTTTGTCAGCAACCCTGTCTCCTGCAGGCTCGCCGGCGCCCGGTTGAGTATCATCGCGGGGAGATCTTCTTTCAGCCACATCAGATAGAAAAGCACTCCGGCGATCAAAACAAATATAGAGATGACATGCTCGTGCCTCGTCTCGTCGAACCAACCCTTAACGACGGCCGGCCCGATCTGGACAACCAGCGTGACGAACGCGTAAACCGAAAGACCGAGCGTCCAGCAGTAAACGAGGAACAGCGCGTTGAAATGGACGCCGAACGAGTATATCACAAAGGTGTAGGCGGTGTACATCATCGCACCGAGCCAGACGAACAGCGCGGATCTTTTTCCCATTCCCACGAGAAGAGCGGAGATCAAAAGAGTGGGTACCAGCAACACGAGGTCAACAAGGTCCTGCCCGACCGCTTGTCCCAGCCACTCCAACGTTTCACGCGAGTAGGTGTTCCCGAAAAAGAGCCCGCCGACACTCGTCGCTATGACGAGCAGTGCCGTCGGTATGGTGAAATAGAAAACGTTTTTCCCGCGGAGCCTTCTGTCCATCCGGAATCTCCTTTCCTGTAAATGTCCCTGACTGACCCGGAGCCCGCAAGAGGCCGGAATAGAACGATCATCGCATCCTCGGAAGAGTCTGCAACCCATTGCGGGTAACGCCGGATTTACATATGATGTATGTTCTTGATAAACCGCTTAATCACGACTCAGTTATCACGGCACATTTTAAGTAAGCCGTCCCTATTTTTCAAATATTCCAACCCTACACCACGCTCGATGCGGTCCCTCTTCGTGTTGTCTCAACTTCGCAACGGCCGACGGGTGAAGCATTTGGGCGGACTGATTGTTGCTTAAATTAAACCGGGGCGCTAATTTCTCTTCGAGGAGCAGTTCCCGCGACGTTCGATTCACTTTCCGTGAATGCGTTTCATTGTCCGATATTAATTGCAAGAATCAAGCTTTTACTTGTTTGCGTAAATGAAAATTGGCTGGAAGCGGCATTCCCATGCCGACCGGCGACTCGTTTTCATATAAATCACTACAGGAGGGAATGGGATGAGGAAATTTTTCAAAGTCACGGCCTATACTGTCGGCGCCATTCTATTGCTGGCGCTCGCCGCTCTTACATACTTCAACATGACTTACCCGAGAGTCGATGCGGCTCCCGATGTAAAAGTCGAAGTTACACCGGCGAGACTCGCTCGCGGGGAGTATCTTGTAAAACATGTCGTCGGCTGCCTCGACTGTCACTCCGAAAGAGATTGGACGAAGTACGCCGGTCCGGTTATCCCGGGCACTGATGGAAAGGGGGGAGAGTCGCTCGACAAGGAGACTGCGGGAGTACCGGGTATTGTATATGCCTATGACATCACTCCGGCTGGGATCGGAACCTGGACCGACGGTGAACTGATCAGGGCAATTACCTGCGGTGTCGACAAGGACGGTAAGGCTATTTTCCCGATCATGCCGTACTATCATTTCAACAGCCTGGATACTGAAGACCTTTACTCGATCGTTGCATATATAAGGTCGCTCAAGCCGATACAGAATACGATTCCGAAGAGGCACCTTGATTTCCCGTTGAACCTGATTGTGAAGACCATGCCTATCAGGTCGTATCATCCGGTGTCACAGCCCGACACGACAAACCTTGTCTCGTACGGGAAGTACCTCGCGAACGCGTCGGCGTGCGTCGACTGCCACACTGAGATGGAGAAGGGTCAGCCGATACCGGGGATGGAATTTGCAGGCGGCTTCGCGTTCGGAATGGGGAGCGGGATTGTCAGGTCCGCGAACATCACTCCCGATTCCGCGACTGGAATAGGAAAGTGGAGTGCGGCCGATTTCATAAATTACTTCAAGACGTACAGGACAGAATCCGGAAGAAATATCCCCGTTTCGCCAAAGGCATTCAATACCCCGATGCCGATCACAAGTTTTGCCGGTATGACCGATCATGATCTGGGCGCGATCTACGCCTACCTAAGGACGCTTAAGCCGGTGCATAATGTGGTAACGAAGTACACTCCTGAGAAATGAAGGCTTTCGCCGTAAGGGCGCAAAGAGCACGCGATTAACCCAGGAAGGCATTTCCCCGCTCATCGCGGAAAGACAGAATATATTCTCTTTGCGCCCGTGCGTCCTGACGGTGAAATCCATTGGCGAATCTCGTCAGGGGCGACATTGACAAGGTTAGGCGTGCAGTTCGCTTTCTCCGTCCATCCAATATTCCACTATTCCAATATTCCGCTGTTCCTCTTGGCCGTCTTCTTCCAGATGAAGTACACAGGGATTCCGAGGAGCACTATGATTACTCCCGGCCACGTGTAAGCCGGTTTGAACATCAGCAGGTCGACGGCGATTGCGGCGGCTGTGAGAATGTATAATCCCGGCAGAACAGGATAGCCGAACGCCTTGTACGGCCGATCCGCGTCGGGACGTTTTTTCCGCAAGACGAAAATTCCCGCGATCGTCAGGATGAAAAATATCAGCACCGCGAAAATAACGTAGTCGAGAAGGTCGTTGTACGTCCCTGACAAACAAAGCAGACTGGCCCAGACTCCCTGCACAATCAGCGCGGTCCCCGGGACCGACTTGTCGTTGAGTTTTCCCGTGCTCTGGAAAAACAGTTTGTCCTTTGCCATCGCGTAATAGACGCGCGGCCCCGCCAGTATGAGCCCGTTGTTGCAGCCGAATGTGGAAATCATTATAAGAACCGCCATGATAATGGCCGCGGGAGCGCCGAATATGACAGCCGCTGCCGCGGTCCCGACCCGGTCATCCGCCGCGAATTGAATTCCCTGTGCCATGACGCCGTGACCGGCGGGAGAGCCGATGAGCGGAAGCGACACGATATAGGCGACGTTGGCGAGTATGTAGAGGAGCGTCACGGTCAAAGTCCCGAACAGAAGGCTGAGCGGGATTGTCTTCTTTGGGTTAACGACTTCTCCCGCGGCAAATGTTATGTCGTACCACGCGTCGCTTGAGAAAAGCGACCCGACCGTAGCGACACCTATGGCCGCGAGGAGCATCGGGCCCGATAGAGATTCTATCAGGACGATCTTACCGCCTGCGACGTGCGTCCAGCTCGCGTTCCAGAAGTCGGTGAAGTTCAGATGCATCGCCATGACGTTCCGTCCTATCAGTATGCCGAGGATGATGAGTCCGATCAGGGCGAGCGTCTTCGTGATGGTGAAAATATTTTGCACGAGAGATCGG
>JAJYGB010000402.1 GCA_021785235.1 Bacteroidota bacterium | reverse complement strand
AGCGATTCTCAGATTATGTACCAGATGGCGGTTGGAAGGGTGACCAAGGCGAAAATAAGCACACATTTATGGGTTATTACACTAGTTATCTGCCATTGGCCTTGCAGTTCTTCGATGCCCCCAAAACCAGAAGTGAGCGGACAAGTAAATCGAGTGACACCGAAGGGTCTCCTGCTTCCATCTTCGCAATCCTTTTCCGATTGCCACATGGAAGGAACTTAGCACACTTCACAACGACGTCTGAAGCCCCCTTAAAACAGTACTGGCGGCGGGACTCGAACCTGCGACCCCTAGATCCACAATCTAGTGCTCTAACCAACTGAGCTACGCCAGCGTCATAGTCAAATTTTGCCACATAATTTAGTGAAATTGAGGGAAAAGCTCAACGTTATTTTGCCTGGGCCGGGGCTTCTTTTTTCCGTTGCGGTTGGCTTAGGGGGGCGGATGCGGGCTTCTTGCGCCGCACGGCTGCTCGTGGTGTACGGCGCACCATCCCGTATGTGCCGATCCCGTATCTCCGGATACTTTGGGCGAACGATCGAGCGTTGTAATTGTATTGGGCAAGTACGGAACAGATGCTGTCTTGAAGGGCCTCCATAGAATCGCTGCTTACTGCAAAATTCTGCATCATCATGGAAAAAACGAGCGTGTCCCGGGGAGCTACAATATATCCGGAGAGCGTACTCACGCCGCTGAGAGAACCGGTCTTCGCATGCACCTTTCCTTCAACATATTCCTGTGTCAGGCGGTCCTTCAGGGTGCCATCCTCGCCGGCGATGGGGAGGCTGTTGAAGAAGAGTCCGGAGTAAGACTGGTCAAGATCGAAACGGAGGATTTTAACGATGGCGTCCGGCGTAATCAGGTTATAATGCGATACGCCTGAACCATCCACTATGTAATATTGGGTGGAGTCGACTCCGCAGAGTTGAAGGAACTTCTCTTCCAGTTTAATGCCGTTCTTAGCGCTTCCCTCTTCTGTGGCCGTGGCCATCGGCACCTCTCGGAGCAAACATTCCGCCCCAAGGTTGTCCGAAATCTTGTTGGTGTACGTGAGAACAGTGTCGATTGAATGTGAAAGGCTGAAAACCCGGACTCGCGGGCCTTGATCGGGAAAGTCTCGCGATACCACGAGATGACCGCACACTTGCACGCCCCGGCTTTTCAGAAGTTCCGACAGGACAGTACCAAAATATGCTCCAGGATGCCTGACAGAGAACTGGTAACTATCCGGAGAAAAAGCGTTTGTATACGTCCCAGTTACAACAATTGTATTGACACCGGCAAGCAATTCACGTGTAACCGAAACGCTGTCGATCAGTCCGCGTGCGGCATTGTTCTGCACTTTAATAAAACTTGTCGGCGGATCTGTTTCTACGTCAAGGTTGCGGCCGGAGGAGTCGAGAGAGACGCTGACAGTGACCACATCGTGGTCAAATGACGCAGCGTTGATAAACATGGCGTAAGGCTCGGGTTCGTCATCCCACATCCAGCCAGCCCCCCATTGCAGAGAATCAAATCTTGATACGTCGATTACGAGGTTGCCCGTTACAACGCGTATCCCGCTGTCATATATGGATTTCGCCGCGGAATCCAAATCCCTCAAGCTCAGGATCGGATCGCCTTTTCCCGTAACTACCAGATCTCCCAACAGACTGTCGGATCGTTGAATACCCGCAGCCTCGAACGGGGTAGTGAACACGTAGTCGCTCCCGAGGCAGTGAAGGGCGAATGATGTCGTTACGATCTTAAGGTTGCTGGCCGGGTGAAGGAGAAGTCCGGCGTGGGACCGGAATATCATTCTGCGTTGGCTTCTGGAATAGACTTCGATAGCCTTGATGGTCCCCGGAGACTTGCTTCGGGAGATCATGTAGTTGATTTCCCGCCTGAGAAGGCGTTCGGCCCTGGTCTCTTTTGCTTGAAGGGGAGCGGACAAGGAAAAAACGAGCAGGCCCGCAAAAAGTGAGAGGAGTGTCGAGGGTGTTCTCACTTATTCGGCTTACCCAGCTTTCTGTAGAGCGTACTTTTATTGATCCCGAGGATTTCTGCCGCCGTGACATAGTTGTCGTCGCAGGACTTCAACACGTGCTTTATGTACTCCGATTCCAGCTCGTCGAGGGTCAGGTTCGATGGTAAATTGTCCTTCCAGCCACCGCCGGTTTTCCTGGTCGAGGGGAGTTCCGTGTCACTGACTGTAAGCACGGGGCCGGTCGCGAGGGCGACCGCGCGATCTATGAAATTCTCAAGCTCGCGCACGTTTCCGGGCCAGTCGAGGTTTTCAATCTTCGTCAGGAGATCCGCAGCAATGCCTGTTACCTGCTTGTTATGCTGGGCGTTGTATTTTTTTATGAAATACTCCGCGAGAAGGGGTATATCTTCTCTCCTTTCCCGAAGGGGAGGGAGTTCAATCTTGATAACGCTGAGACGGTAGAATAAATCTTCGCGAAACTGTTTTTCTCTTACAAGGTCCTCGAGGTTCCGGTTTGTCGCGGCGATTATCCGAACGTCGACAATCCTCGAAACGCTGCTCCCGATCCTTCTAACCTCATGTTCCTGCAATACCCTCAGCAACTTCGGCTGGAGCTGAAGGGGAATCTCCCCGACTTCATCGAGGAATAGCGTTCCTCCTTCAGCTTCCGTGAACAATCCATCCCTGGCGAAGAGAGCGCCGGTGAAAGCTCCCTTTTCGTGTCCGAATAACTCCGCTTCCAGGAGCTGCTCCGGTATGGCTGCTACGTTTATGGGAACGAACGGTTTCTCAGCCCGCGGGCTGTTGAGGTGGATGGATCTTGCCACGATTTCCTTTCCTGTGCCGCTCTCACCTTGGATCAGGATGCTCGAATTGGTTGGACCTGCCCGCCCGATAACCTTAAATACCCTGAGCATCTTATCGCTCTTCCCGACGACGTTTGACACATTCGGCTGCTCTACCTCGTTTCCACTGACCCGCTTGGCATCCTCAGCGACGTGGAAATGCGATACGGCGTTTGAAACAACAAGTCGTATTTCATTCAGGTTGAGGGGCTTGCTGAGATAATCGAAAGCGCCGGTCTTGATCGTGTTCGCCGCGGCTTCAAGTGTTCCAAAAGCAGTGATAAGTATTACCGGAAGGGTAGGTGAGGATTCCAGAAGCCTGCTCATGAGTTCTACGCCGTTCAGACCCGGCATCATGACGTCCGTGACTACGGCCGAGAAACCTCCTCCCTTGATTTTCGCCATCGCGGCCACCGGGTCCGAGAATGTCTCGACCTGATAGGTCGGGGAAAGGGCTTCACGCAGGATCTCCAGCGAGTCCGCGTGATCGTCAATTACTGCTATTCTGTCTTTCATCTTTCCTGGGCAGGACTATTGAAAAGGTCGTTCCATGCTCGGAGGTTTTCGAGAGGAAAATCCTCCCGCCGTGGCGGTCCACAATTTCTTTGCATATTACCAATCCGATACCGTTGCCGTTCGGTTTTCTGCTGTTGATGAATTCGTTGAACAATTGCCCGGCGATTTCGGGCGGTATTCCACCGCCGTTATCTGAAATATCTAACCTTATGTTCTCAAATTCAAAATCTCTATCCTCTGTCGCCTTGATTATTACGGTGCCCGGCGTTGTGGCATCCTTTCGGGCTTCAATGGCGTCCATGGAGTTGTTAAGAAGGTTTATCAGCACCTGTTGGATCTGGACGGGGTCTGCTTCAATATCCGCCAGCGGGTTTTCGAGTTTCACTTCGAGCTTGATCGATTTATCCCTCATCCTCTGCTCCATGACAAGCTTGATCTCTTCGATGAGGTTCTTCAGATTGATCCGCTGCTTCGAAGGCATGGCTATTTTTCTCGCCTGCAGTGAACGGTTGATGATCCCTATCATGGTCTCGACCTGCCGCTCTATCACTTTGAGTTTGTTTCTTTCCATTTCCGGGATGTCGTTCTCGAGCAGGAGCTGGACCGATGTGTAAATCGCGTTGAGCGGGCTTCCGAGTTCGTGAGCCAGCTTGGATGCCACTTTGCCGAGCGCCGCCTGCGATTCGAACAAGCGAAGCTTCTCCTGCATTGATATTATCTCGTCACTCTTTTGCCGCAGATTATCCGTCGCCACCTCGATGTCCTTCTGCAACGTCGAGGCATATTCTTCCTGGCGCTTGACTTCTGACCTCGTAATTTCCTGCGCCTTCTGAAGCTCACGCATCATTTCGTTGTAGATGGAGGAGAGTGTCCTGAATTCCGTCCCTGACGTGAGCGATAGGCGCGAATCCATGTGTCCCCGGGAGGCGTACCGCATCGCCGTCGCGAGTTCGTCGAAGGGCCGCAGGAATGTCACACGCATCGCAAGGAGAAGGAGCACCGACGCGAAGATGCTTACCGCAAGTGTGATCCCGGCACCGGTTGCCTGATTTCTCCGCACTGTCTCACGTACTCTGCTGAGGGTAATTTCAGTCAGCGCGTACCCCCAGACCTGGCCGTTGGGGTGAAGGAGC
>JAJYGB010000495.1 GCA_021785235.1 Bacteroidota bacterium | reverse complement strand
TATAGTAGGGGAAACTGTTACTTAAGCGAAAGTAATCGGCGTTTGCGACAAACGTGAAATCACCGGGCAGCCCGTATGAAAGGGAGAATGGAGTCTCGACATTGTCCATGTTTCCGGACCCTCCGGCCTCCCTGGACCAGTTATAATTCGGTGAAAAAGAAAACACCAATTGACCGCGATCCGGGAGGAGGTTAGAAAAGTAGAAATATTGCTGCATCCTGCTTTGTGTGAATTCGCTGGACCCGCCGGAAAGATGCGTGATCGATAATCCCGTATTATAGTTATCCACCATTGGTTGAGAAGCGGAATGATCGTAATCTGCCAGGCCGGTCAGCTGCCACCCGTCGGCCGGTCTCAAGTCGATTTGAAAATAGTAGGACTGGCCCTTGTATGAGTCGTTGGTCTGGAAGTCCTGTACGCTTCCTGCGATCTGATACGTCGCACGATCGCCGATCTCCACACTTATACTGCCATTGGTGAATCTGGTATCCGACGGCGGCGTTTCATACTTTGTCTCGTATTGAGTGAGCCCGATCGATGGCATCACTCCCGCCGGAAACCTGCCATAAAGATCCTCAAACAGAACAACCGTCGAATCCTTAGATCCCGCAGTCCCTCCCACAGAAGCAGTGTCTTCCTGGGCAAAGGCGGTATGAGACATGGCGAGTGTTATCACGAGAACAAACCCGGCGGCCCTTATTGCGGGACAACCGAACGGTTGCCCGAAACTGCCGGACTGCTTCCAAACACGACGCTTCAGCATCTTGATCCCCCTTTTTCCTTTGTTGCTCGAGCTGGTCGGCGCGGTAATCGGCGTCGTTTCCGGCACAACTCAAAGCATCTATATTTAGTTTTTTAAACCCTTGATGTAAATACGATTCCTCTCGGGGGATCAAACCCGCCCACTTGCATCGCGCTACCCATCTATATGAGGTGGAAGAATCACCGCTGCATCCCGCCGCCCGAGGCGTGACCGCAAAATCTACAGAGTGTCCGTGAACATGTCAAGCCCTTCTGATGGAGATTATCCACTTCACAAACCGTATCATAACACGAATGACTCGAATCGAATGATGAGTGGGACTGCGAATCGCACGAATACGTATTCGTTCAATTAGTGTTCAAATACACTGAATGGTTTGTCAAATATATAACCGCTTTTCTGTCCGTCGTAACGTTTGAAGAGGCGAGGGTCGTCGCATAAAAAAAGCGGCGTTGTTCGCGCCGCTTTTGGTTTCAACTTCTTGTAGCCGGGGCTCTATCTTTCTGCCGTGGCGCTTTCTTGTTTCTGTCTTTTCGCGTAAGTACCGAAGACAAAATCCCAAAGCGGCGAACTCACTCCGTAGTTATTATCCGGATCCATGTAGTGGTGGCGCATGTGTTGCTGCTTCAGATAGAGACTGATCCTGCCGCGCAGGCTAAAGTGGTGGACGGCGTAATGGGTCAGGTCGTAGCTGAGATAGCCCGCAATAAATCCCGCGAAGAACGGCGGAAGATAGTGGGCGCCCAGGATCTTCGTGAAAAGGAAATAAAAGAGTGCCGCGAGAGGTATGCTCACGACCGGCGGCATCACGAGTCTCGTGGAATCGTTGGGATAATCATGATGGACACCGTGAAAAAGGAAATGAATCTGCTTACCCCAGCCGCTTTTTGGAACGAAGTGGAAAATGAATCTGTGGAGAGTGTATTCCGTGAAGCTCCACACGAGTATACCGATGACAAAGAGCCCAAACAGATAATAGAGGCCGATGCCCGTCACGACCGATTTGTAGAACATGTAAGCCACCACCGGGAAGTAAAGTATCGCCGGCACAGAGGGATGGACGTGAGAGAAGAATTCAAGGAAGTCGCTCTTGAACATCCTTACCGATTCATCACTGTTCGAAACGTACAGCTTCATGACCAAACTCCTTCTTTCATCAGGACACTTGAACGACAAACCGACGGTGGCCGCGTTAAGCTATGGAACGGCCACCAATCCAATCAACCGAATTGCTTTCAAGAAAATTCCCGAAACCCTCGGCGGTTCGAAAAAGAATTACCGGCTCCAGGGTTTGCGCCTGGAGGGGATTTCTTACTCTTTTTCCGCTTTGGCGTTGTAGACGATCTTGCGGATTGTGTCGAATCGCAGGTACGGGTACTCGTCCTGGATCTTTTCGATAGCGTCCCCCACGCTCATGTAATTCCGCAAGTCCTTGAAGCGCCGCTTGATTTGATAGTCCCTGACGGCTTTGTAGTCCAAAAGGCTGTTTTCAATCAGCTTTTCGTACACATCGTCGCCGAGAAGGTCACTCAGCGGGTTTTCAATTTGCTTTTTCTGGACCCTCTTCTTCTCAGAGGGGATACTGCTTAGCTTCTCCATTTGGTCCTCGCTTTCTAGTGAGACTTCTGTATTGCATCCAATATCAAAGTCTCGCTTTCCCCTCCGCCAGTGTCTTACCTTGATTCTTCATTTTTACAGAAATCACCTCAAACCTAAAACTATCTCCCAAAAGATACTCAGTTTCTTATCGTGGGCTCTACTGGGCTCGAACCAGCGACCTCTTGCGTGTGAAGCAAGCGCTCTGAACCAACTGAGCTAAGAGCCCGAAAGAGCATCGGACGTCAAGTTTTCGCAAAGAACCGACAGTTCAATGACTTATGTTGCTGAATAATCTAACCAATTTGACGCTGGTAATCAAGAAAAGGTACTGCGGCGGGTTCCAAAACTTCCACGAGAACGCCTGTTCTGGGCCTCCCGTGCGGGGGGCAGTAAAGGTTAAAAAAAATTAACACTCAATTGTGCGCCATTTCGAGGACTTCAAAGGCAACTTCGTACTTCTTGAACGGCGGAAGCAGGTAGGCTCCGGCTACGACGGATTTGACCTCGCGCAGGAACTCGGCCGATATCGAAATCCCGACCTGGGCAGCATCCGCACCGGCACGAAACATCTTTTCCCTTATCTTGTCAGGGATAGAGATGCCGGGAATCTCGTGATGGAGAAACTCGGCATGCTTGTGGCCCCTTAGCGGCAAAATTCCCACCACTACCGGCACCTTCAGAGGCTCAATGGCTTTCATGAATCTCGAAAAAGTGTCGATTTCATATATCGGCTGCGTGAAAATCACCTCTGCTCCCGATTCCACTTTCCTCACAAGTTTCTCAATCTCGTAGTCGAACCGATCAGCGGAGGGATTTGCGGCGCAGGCGATCAAAAACGAGGTCGGTGCCCCGATCTGATTCCCCATCGAGTCGCTACCGTCGTTCATGCTCTTCACTATTCTCACAAGCCCGACCGAATCTATATCGAAGACCGACTGCGCCTGCGGAAGGTCGCCGATCTTTGCCGGATCCCCGGTAATGACGAGTATATTGCGCAAATCGAGAGCATGTGCGCCGAGCAGCTCCGCCTGCAGGCCGATCATATTCCTGTCACGTGTCGTAATGTGCGTTACGGCCTCGATCCCGACTTCCCTTTGAATAAGGTGGGAGATCGCGATGGAGCTCATTCTTATCCTTGCCCTCGCACCATCGGTTATGTTGACTGCGTCGATACCGTTTTCTTTGCAGGATCTGGCGCCGGCAAGAACAGACGATATATCCAGGCCGCGCGGTATGTCAAGTTCCACGGTCGTGACGAATTTCTGGCCGAGTTTCTTCGAGAATTCAGAGCGGCTTGGCAGGGCCACACCGGGCGTTTTCTCTTCGACCGTCGTCTTCCTCCTGGCAACCACCGGCTTCGGTTCAATCTTCACCCCGCGCACCGCCTCCGCTATCGCGCGGATGTGAGAGGGAGTCGATCCGCAGCACGCGCCGACCACCGTGACGCCAGCCTCAACAAGCTGCTTCGCATATGTGGCGAGATACTCCGGCGTGGCATGGTAAATGGATCTTCCGTCGACGAGCGTCGGAATTCCCGCCGCAGGTTGGGCGGAGAGGATGACATCCTCAGAGTAGACTGATTTAATTATTCCGTACATTCGCTGCGGACCCACCGTACAGTTCGACCCGACGACGTCGACCCCCTTCGATTTGATATGCTTCACGACCTCAAGCGGGAAATCGCCCGCGAGTATGGCTCCATCCTCGGAAAATGTCTTCTGCGCGATTATCGGGATATCCTTTGATATCTCTTTGGCCGCGTCGATCGCCGCGTCGAGCTCGTTCAGGTCGAGGAAAGTCTCCAGGATAAGGAGATCTACCCCTCCGCCGACAAGGTACCCGATCTGTTCTTTGAATGCCTTCTTAACATCTGAAAGCTTCGTCTTGCCCAGCGGTTGAAGGAGCCTTCCACTCGGTCCGACCGCTCCTGCGACGTAGACATTGTCTTCAGCGGCGGCCCGCGCGATGCGCACGGCGGCTTCGTTTATCTCTTTGGTGTTGTCGTCAAGTCTGTAGCCCTCGAGTCGAAGCCTGTTGGCAGAGAAAGTGTTGGTCTCGATTATCTCCGCGCCAGCCCGTATGTACTCGCGGTGGGCGCG
>JAJYGB010000072.1 GCA_021785235.1 Bacteroidota bacterium | reverse complement strand
AAATTCGGGTCGCAGGCGCAGAAGGAAAAATACTTAAAACCTCTCGCCTCCGGCAAGCAGCTCGGAGCCTTCTGTCTTTCCGAGCCTGAGGCCGGGAGCGATGCGGTCAATCAGCGGACAACCGCGCCACGCGACGGCAATTCATATATCCTCAACGGGACAAAAAATTTCATTACAAACGGGGCCAATGCCGATGTACTCCTCGTAATGGCGACGACCGACAAGACAAAGGGAGCCCGCGGCGTAAGCGCATTTATAGTCGAGAAGAAATTTCCAGGCGTAATAGTCTCCAAAAAAGAACACAAGCTCGGCATCCGCAGCTCCGACACCGCTCAGATTACCTTCCAGGACTGCAAAGTGCCGACGGAAAACGTCATCAAGGAGGAGGGCTTCGGATTCAAGTTTGCCATGATGACTCTTGACGGGGGAAGAATAGGGATTGCCTCGCAGGCGATAGGCATAGCCCGCGCCGCCCTTGATGCTTCTCTGAAGTATGTGAAGGAGCGAAAAGCCTTCGACAAGCTTCTGCACGAGTTCCAGGCGATCCAGTTCAAGATTGCCGACATGCACACGAACATTGAAGCCGCCCATCTCCTCACGCTTAACGCCGCACTGAAGAAGGACAGGGGAGAGAGGTTTACCAAGGAGGCGGCCATGGCGAAGTTGTTCGCTTCCAAAGTCGCAGTCGACTGCGCGCTGGAAGCCATCCAGATACACGGCGGGTACGGCTACCTCAAGGATTTCCCCGTGGAAAGGTATTTGAGAGATGCGAAGATCACGGAGATCTACGAAGGGACGTCCGAGATCCAGCGAATTGTCATCGCAAGGGAAGTGCTCGACCTGAAGTAAGCGGAAGACGCTGCTTCTCCGCCAGGCCGCAGTGCCTTGCGTTAATCGGGTTTCTGTCAGACGAATGATCTATTCTAGAAAACGCGAGAGAAGGACCTGCTGTGAGAAGATATATACTGCCTGCGGCAATTGTACTGCTGTTCTTTTCCAGCTCAAGCTTGAGAGCTGATGTGGATATAATTCCGACACCGAAATATGCAAAGGAGGGCAAGGGAACCGTCAGTTTCACGGATGTGTCCCTCGATTTCTCCAATATGGCTAAGGACCAGGCCGCGGAACTGGAACTCAAGAAGTTCTTCGGTAAGAACCTCCTTAAGGGGGGCGCGACATACCCTAACGGCATCACTATCCATGCGCGCATGATCGCCGATAACGGGTTCATGGATTCCAGCATACCGGTCGGAGTCGCGGATAGTGCACTTGCCTCCGATGAAGGCTATATACTTCTGGTTGGACCCGGGAGTATCGACATCCTGGCGAAGACGAAGACGGGAGTCTTCTACGCCGTTGCAACGCTGCTACAGTTGGTCGAAAAGACAAAGAAAGGGTACACGGCGCCGCATGTCTCCATTGCCGACTACCCTTCACTCAAGATGCGGGGCATCAGCGATGACATCAGCCGCGGACAGATCTCGACGATGGCGAACTTCAAAAAGATTATCCGATTCCTGGCGCTGCACAAGATGAATACCTACATGCCCTATATCGAGAACGAATTCGCCTTCATATCATACCCGGACTTCAGCAGCGGAAGAGACCCATTGACCACAGAGCAAGTCGCCGAGTTGGACAGTTGCGGCAGGCTTTATCACGTCCAGATAATCCCGGTGTTTGAGACACTCGGCCACATGGAAGACGTCCTGGAGAAACCGGAGTTCTCCAGGTACGCGGAGTTTCCGGGTGCGACGTGTCTGAACATATCGAGCGACTCGGCCTATGCTTTCATGAAGAATCTTCTTTCGGAGATTGCCCCCGCCTTTTCCAGCGAGTACTTCAATATGGCTGCCGATGAGAGTTTCGACGTCGGGTTGGGGGCAAGCAAGGCGCTTGTCGATTCGGTCGGCATGGCCGAGGCGCATGCCCGGTACTATGTCAGACTCTACAATGTCCTCAAGTCACTCGGGAAAAAGGTGATGATGTACGGGGACATCATTCTGGAAAATCCGCAGATTCTGTCCGAGATCCCGAAAGACATCACCATCGTCGACTGGCACTATGGTGCGTCGTTCGACTACCCGAGCATTAAGGTGTTTAAGGATGCTGGTTTCAATTTTGTTGCCTGCCCGGCGGTTTGGAATTTCACCGGGCCATTCCCGAATTTCTACAACAGCTACGCGAATATTCAATACTTCACGCGTGAGAGTTACTACGCCGGGGCGCTCGGAGTGATCGTCTCGACCTGGAACGACAATGGCGGCGCTGAGCTGCGCGAGCTCAATTATCCCGGGTACGCCTGGGGTGCGGAGTGTGCATGGAATCCCACCGGCGCCATGCCTGCTCATTTCGAGTCGGTGTTCTTTCGGCAGTACTTCGAGTCGGAATCTTCGTTGCCGAGAATCGCTTATGAGCTCCTGAGCTCGCTGAACAACCAAATAACCTGGTACGAGTTCTGGCGCGCACCGTTCCTCAGTATCCCTTCGGCGAACGCCCCGACGCGCGTTGAAAGCATCAAGGCCACCATGCCGGAGGTTATTGCGCTTGCTACGCAGGCGAGCAGGCTCGTTAGGGCAAACAGGAATATCCTCGAAATCTACATGCTTGTAGCCAGGATGAACGACTTCTGGGCTGACAAGGTAAACGGTGTCGCGGAAATGAGGCATATAGCGGCAGACTCCACGCTGTCCGCAAAGGAACAGAGCGACCGGATTGTCAGAATAGAAAAGAGACTTCTTGACTATCTCGCAAGGATAAAACGTGATTACGTGAGAATCTACCTGCGGACGAATCGTCCCCCGATGCTTCAGCTGATCGAGGACAGATTTGATGACCAGGCGGCGGCTCTCAAGGCCGGTGCAAACCAGCTCCTCGCAGGGACCGTGAATTTTACACAGCTAATCCCGTCGGAGTTCATCTATTATCCCAACAGTCATCCGTACATACCGGAACGCACCAAAGTGGATTCTGCCACATTTGTGAAGACGGTAAATCTTGCGCACATCTCAAGTAATGCAGAAGCGCAGTTGGTCGGCGATACCTATTGCAAGCTCTTCATCAACGGTGCACTGGTTGGGCATGTAAAGGCAAGACGGACCCTGACATGGAACGTGGAGATGAAGAGGGTGAAATTATTCCATATCGGCAAATTTCTCAAAAGAGGAAAGAACACTTTTGTGATTCAATCCGCCAACTACGACAAAAACGGCTCGGCAGGGTGCAACCTGTTTGTGATGAACGGCAAAGACACGCTGATGACCGACAGCACCTGGCAGGTGGCTAAAGGAGTTGTGACGGCAGTGAAGACAGGACGAACGCGCATGGTGAATGCCGCCGCATATGACAACGGCTGGACCGTTTCTGCCCCAGATTTTGCTCTTAAGTTGAAATCATGGATCGAAAGATAGTTCGTGTTGCTCCGGCTGGAGTCCTTTGGCGTCTCCGGTTGTGATCTCTGGCACCGGCATGTTCCACGCACCGAGTTAATTTTACCCAACTTGAGGAGGAGACAAGATGGTCGGGACCAAAATTATACGAGGAGATCCGGAGGCCTACCAGTTCCAGCTTCTGGTTAAAAATATTCTGAACGCGGGTCTAAGGTACGAACCCGACAGGGAGATCGTATACAGGGACATACTGAGGTACGATTACAGGGAGCTGTACCGTCGCATTTGCAGGCTGGCGAACCTGCTCACCGGGCTGGGGGTAGGCGCTGGCGATACCGTGGCGGTGCTTGACTGGGATAGTCACCGTTATCTCGAAGCATATTTTGCCGTTCCTATGATCGGTGCCGTGCTCCACACCGTCAACGTCAGACTTTCTTCCGCGCAGCTTTTTTACACGATGCGGCACGCCGAGGACAAGGTTGTGCTCGTCAATACGGAGTTCGTCCCTCTTTTTGAAGACGCTTCGGCGCAGCTGCCGTCCGTTCGTGAATTCATTCTTCTCTCCGACGGTGGGGCAAAACCCAGGAGCAGGCTCAGGTTCGCGGGAGAATACGAGGAGCTGCTAGCCGCGAGTAAATCGGAATTTGATTTCCCCGACTTCGATGAAAACAGCATCGCAACTGTGTTTTACACGACTGGCACGACGGGCGAACCCAAAGGCGTATACTTTTCCCACCGTCAGCTGGTTCTTCACACGCTTTCGATTACGGGCTCCGTGGGCGCATATCAGACTCAGGGCAGATTTCGTTCGGACGATGTCTATATGCCGCTCACCCCGATGTTCCATGTTCATGCCTGGGGGCTTCCTTACATGGCAACGCTGCTGGGCGTGAAGCAGGTTTACCCGGGCAAATACGAGCCGGAAATGCTCCTGAAGCTCCTGCAGTCCGAACGAGTGACCCTGTCGCACTGTGTCCCGACGATACTTCATATGCTTGTCTCTGCCGCGCCGGCAAAATCGCTTGACCTCTCCAGGTGGAAAGTAATTATCGGAGGTTCTGCGCTCCCCAGGGGAC
>JAJYGB010000376.1 GCA_021785235.1 Bacteroidota bacterium | reverse complement strand
GTCTTACCCAAGACCAGACCGATCTGGCCGACGACGCCACGCGAATTGGCCCGGCGTCGCTCCCGCCGAAGCTTGCGAGCCTCCTCGACGATCGGTCTGCGCTGCTCCGCCAGCTTCAGTTGTTCCAGGAGTTCATCAAGCCCCCCGTCAAGGACCGCGTGGAGATCGTATATCGTATAGTTGATCCTATGATCGGTAACTCTGTTCTGAGGAAAATTGTAGGTTCGTATCTTGTCGCTTCTGTCGCCACTCCCAACCATCGTTTTCCGTTTGGCGGCAATCTGCGAATTCCTCTCCTGCAGCATTACGTCGTACAGCCGCGCCCGGAGGATCTTCATAGCCTTCTGCTTGTTCTTGAATTGACTCCGCTCATCCTGGCATTGTACCACGATACCAGTCGGATTGTGGGTGATCCTAATCGCGGTCTCAACTTTGTTTACGTTCTGACCGCCGTGGCCACCGGCACGATAGACGTCGATCCTCAGGTCATCCGGATTTATTGCAACCTCGACGTCTTCAACTTCCGGAAGTACTACGACGCTTGCCGCCGACGTGTGGATCCTTCCGCCCGATTCGGTGACTGGCACTCTCTGAACCCGGTGGACTCCACTTTCATACTTTAGGTTGCTGTAGACTTCCTTCCCCGAGATGCCGAGCACTATTTCCTTGAATCCTCCGATCCCTGTCTCGTTGAAATCAAGCATCTCCACCTTCCACGTGCGTCTGTCCGCGAATCTCGTGTACATTCGGTAGAGGTCTGCCGCGAAGAGTGCCGCCTCCTCGCCGCCGGTGCCGGACCGGATCTCGAGTATCACATCTTTGCTGTCGGCAGGATCTTTCGGAATAAGAAGCGTCTTTACATCTTCTTCCTTTTTCTCCACTTTTTCCTGAAGCTCGATCGCTTCCTGCTTCGCAAGCTGACGGAGCTCCGCGTCGTCAGCCGTCTCGGCAATATCCCGGGTCTCCACAAGACCTTTCTCAAGGGCAAGGAGCTCGTCGTAATTTCTCACAATAATGCTCAGCTCGCTGTGTTCCTTGCTGAGTTCCCGGTATTTCTCCTGGTTGGCGATAATTGATGGATCGGAGAGAAGGTTCGTGAGTTCCTCGTACCTTGCTCTTATTTTGTCAAGCTTTTGCCTCATGCTTAGCTTTTCTTATTATCGTACGCACTTGATGGATGAAATATACTGATATGATCAGGCTAATGGCCGACCACACAATCGACGCCGACGTTATGACTATCCCATAAGAGGGAACGGTAAACGGAACGGCAGACTCAAAGGCGACACCGAACATTATCCACATCGAGCCGATGATCAGATACATGGCCATCATCATCATGACGCTGCCAGTAATTAATGCCTTAGCATGATGGAAATACATAACCTTCTCCGCCATCTGCGGGTAATAAGCCCGAACACCTGTAGAACTTTGAGTACGTCATTAAGATATTGAAAAACGCGCTAAATGAAAAATCCGGATTACGCAACCGCTAGCCTGGTAAAGTACAAATAAACTGGAAGGGCTCTTTTCCGCAACCATCCTGCGCTTTTTCAGTTTCAGGAATGTCCGGATTCTTGCGAACGGGATAAAAAGAAAAAGCAAAGACTCAAATTGACAGGAGCCGAACAAGACTCCATCGGCAACCATCGAGGGCTTTAATCTGTGTCGTCAGTGTGTCAATCCTATTTTCTCGAATGAAGCGCTCTTTGCCGACTCCCTCGGCGCCTTGAACTTCCCGAACGCAAGGGTTAAATTTTCCCATGTTAGAAATTCGCCGGGGGTCTCGGTTGCTTATTGCAGCTTTTCCGGCGACACGAAACAATGATTACACCCAGGAGTTTTCCGGGAAGGACAAAAATGAGTACGATTGATAACATTGACATAAAGCTCATAAAGAAGTACGACAGACCCGGGCCGCGATACACTAGCTACCCCCCCGCCCCCGCGTTCAGCTCCAGTTTCACCGCGGATGATTTCCTCAACGCGCTTAAGGACAACAACAGTCCCGATTCGCGGGCTGAAATTTCACTCTATTACCACATACCGTTTTGCGACACGCTCTGCTATTTCTGCGGTTGCAACATGCTTATCACGCACAGCCGTGAACGCATCGCGGAATATCTAACGTACCTAAAAAAGGAGATGGAACTTTCCGCGCCGTACTTCAATCGGAACCGTAAGATAGGACAGCTTCACTGGGGAGGCGGCACGCCATCCTACCTGACTCCGCTGGAAATAAGGACGCTGACGGATTCGATAAGGGAACGCTTCACGTTCGCTGAGGATATCGAAGCGAGCGTCGAGATAGATCCGCGGGGATTGACATTTGAGCACATGCAGGCGTTCCGGGAATCCGGCTTCAACCGCATCAGCATGGGAGTCCAGGACTTTGATCCCAAGGTTCAAGAGGCCGTGAACAGGGTCCAGCCTGAGAAGATCACTCGGGACGCAGTGGACTGGAGCCGGAAGCTCGGCTTCGGAAGCATCAACCTCGACATGATTTACGGACTCCCGTATCAGACACTGGAATCGTTCGAGGAGAGCCTCAAGAAGATAATCGACATCTCGCCCGAACGAATCGCGGTTTTCAATTTCGCGCATGTCCCCTGGCTCAAGTCGCACCAGAAGCTCATCGACAAAGACACATTACCATCGCCGGAAGTGAAGCTCGAAATATTGAAGATGACTATCGAGCTGCTGACCTCCTCCGGATATGTCTATATAGGAATGGATCACTTCGCGAAGCCGGATGACGAGCTCGCTACGGCGCAGCGGCAGAAAACGCTTTACAGAAATTTCCAGGGCTATTCCACTCACTCGGGGGCTGACCTTTACGCGTTCGGAAACTCCGGAATCAGCCAATTCCACCACGTGTACGCACAGAATTTCAAGTCGCTGAAGGACTATTACAAGGCGGTCGAAGAAAAACGATTCCCGATCGTGCTCGGGTATAAGATGACGGAAGACGACATCATAAGGCAGCACGTTATAATGCGCCTCATGTGTGACATGGAGCTTGACAAGCGCGAAGTGGAAAAGAAGTTTGGAATAGACTTCGATCGGTATTTCGCGTCTGCATATCCAAAATTCGACGAGTTTGTTCAGGATGATCTCCTCGAAGTGGGTCGAGATAAAATTGTTGTCAAAGGAATGGGAAGATTAGTCATCAGGAACATAGCGATGGCCTTCGACGCCTATCTCGAAAAGATGATGAAAGAAAAGCCGATCTTCTCTCGGACCGTTTGATCTTCCCTGCTATCGTCAAACAAAACAGAGAGCCGTTTCAACCGTATAGATGACTTCAACGAATAAGCACGCGGGCTTAGAAGGCATTTTACAAATGCTTTCCCACACCGGCGCCTGCGCCGTTGTGGCCGACCGAAGCAGTATAATCCTCGGAATCACTCCGAAGTTCCAGGCATTGACGAACAATCACGCGGTCGGTTTGCCACTTGGCAACGTGTTTGGCAACATTCCGGCAGAGTTCCCATCCGGCGATTCAAATGAAGTGCAGCTCACTCTACGCTCGTCCGGCAGGCAAATATCGGTATGGCTCGTGAATTTCGATCTCGATGGCGCTATCACCGTCCTAATCGTTAGTAACGGCGCCGAAAGCCGTGAGGGCATAATCGCGGAACATGCTCTGAATGTGTCGGCAAGTGAAGACCTGATATTCCAATTCGATGCAGAAGGCAAAATCTTTTCCGTCAGCGGCAACGTCGAACGAATAACGGGATACAAAGCGGATGAATTTAACTCGGGAAGGATTCATCCGCTTGATATAATCCATTCGGATGACCGCCCCGCAATCGAGAACGAATTCAGAAACATCTTTGCCACTCACAAGAGCGCCGAAAGTTCCGAGTGCCGATTAATCAAGAAGAACGGCGAAGTCGAATACTTTCTCAAATCATGGTACGCCGTCTTCGACATCAAGGGAACGTTCAGCGGGATAGTCAGCATAGATAAGAATATCACCGCTGATAAGGAGCTACACGAACGGTTGGAACTGTTTCACAGCGCTTTCCAGCAGTCAACTGATGCCATAGTCATAACGGGGATTGACGGACGGATCATCGACGTCAATGGCACTTTCACGGAGATATACGGTTTCTCCCGCGCTGAAGCGGTTGGGAAATCGACTTCGCTGATTCAGTCTAGGTATTCCACGCCGGACTTTTACAGGGACATGTGGAAGTCGCTGGAAAAGGACAACCAATGGCGTGGTGAGATACTCAACCGTCGGAAGGACGGGACCGAAATACCCGTCTGGCTGAGCATTACGCCCATTTACCTCGGGAACAGAAAAATAGGCTACATGGGAATAGAGTCCGACATGAGCGAGCAGAAGAACCTCGAGCAGCAGATCATACAGACTGAGAAGCTCGCGACGATCGGTCAACTCTCAGCCGGAATCGCGCATGAGATCGGCACTCCTTTGAACATAATTTCGGGTAACGCCGAACTTGTC
>JAJYGB010000170.1 GCA_021785235.1 Bacteroidota bacterium | reverse complement strand
ATCGGGCTGTAAACCGGTTCGTTGAAGATCGGATAACCTGTATTCTCTATCGGCAGAAACGACGGATATGGAGGGACGATCTTCACGATATCTGTCGCGTAAAGCATGGACTTATTGGTGTGGTTTTTCCTGTGAGCGGCTGACCAGAAATGATAATTCATCAGCCTGCTGATACTCGAGTTCCCTCCGTCGGTTATGAGGAACTCGCCGCCCTTCAGGGGAAAACTAATCTCGAGCATCCCCTTGTCTTTCTTCAGTATGACCACGACGATTCGTACCACCTGGATCAGGAGGAACACTTCGACCGCGAACATCGCATCCGCGAAGTAAAGATTGTACTCAAAGAACGACTGCGACCTGACCCTGTAAGCAACCTGTGCAAGAAGTATGACTTCCAGCGAGATCGGGAAGAGGCGCCGGAATTTCAAACCGAAGAATTCCCAGTAACCGGATAGATACACGATGAGAAGGATGGTCTGAGCGGTCACGTTCACGAGAAACGCGTCGCCGCTGACAAAGAACGCGGCTATGGCCACAGCCACCGGCAGGACTATGTGTGTCGAAACCAGTTTCAGAATCATGGCTGTTCGTTCAGTCATGGAGTCACTCCGCAAAGTTAGGTAAGTAATTCAACGGCCCTTCTGTCGAATATTACCAAACTGCGACCCCATAAGCAAAGAAAGGGAAAGAGGGGTGGTGGCCCAATTTGCCTCCGGAACTCATCCTCTAACCCCTTCTCTTGAAAAGAGAAGGGGGATGAAGTCCCTCTGTTCACAAGGGAGGGAGTTAGAGTGAGCTCCGCTCGGAATGCTGCAAGGATTCCGGCAACCGAGTCACAGGAGACTATAAAATCTAAGAACCGAAAAACTACCGAGCGGTGAACACATTTCACATCTTAGCGTGGTTGCACCTGCCAGGAGCAAACCTGCTTATGTCTGACTCTATCAACTCAACCGCTAGCGGCCTTGCCGCGACTTTCAAGTCGCGGCAAGACAACTTCACTTGGACGTGGGTTTTAACCCAATTCGTCTACCTCGGCCAGAGCCACCCGAAGACGCCGGCGGTTACCAAAGCGTATATCAATCCATCGACCGTCTCCTTGATTGTCATTTTCAGCGATCGACCGTACCAGATCCAGATTTGCCACAGCGAGAGCGAATAGGCCAGAAACGCTGTTACACCCGCGAAACGGAATACGTGGAGGTAAGTCGATCCCGCCGGGAGCGCGCGCCCCGCCACATAGGCGGCGAACACCCCGATGAAGAGCGAGTAGATAAACCACTGGACCAGGCTTTTCGTCATGCTCGGCATAACGTTCGGCCTGACGGTTAGTATGACCACCGGGCCGTTATTGACCTTCTCGAGAAATTCGGGGGAGCGCATCTCCGCCCCTCCTGACGCCCTCGGAACCATGTACTCCCCCGGCGGGATTGCCAGAGGCCGGAGCGCGTCCCGCACTTTGTCTTCGCCAGGCACTTTGGGATAATCGTGCTTGTGCCAGAGTGGAAGCATATGGATCGCTGCGCTCACGATGAAAACGAACACGGAAGAAAGCACGATTGGGAGCCAGAGTGTGTGTAGTGGTGTCACGTTGACCCTCCTTCTTTTTGTGTTGATGTTTCGTGTATGGATTCGGAGAATTCATTGTCCGCTGCGACTTTGTAATAATTCTCGCGGCTCAGCTTACAAAACTGCGCCCGATGATTACCTGATAACCTTCCTTTGTCATATCCTCGCTGGTAACCGCGCTTCGGCCGGTTTCCTTCCCGAGAGACATTTTCCATTGATATAGCCCCGCCAGCAAATGGCTGATTTTCTTCACAAGCGATCCGAACCTGCCGCTCCTTTCGTACTCATTCGCATCCTCTTTCCGGTCCCAGACAGTGAGCGAAAGAGCCTCATCGGGATCGCCCGCGTCTTCGGTGAGATAGGCGTACCTGCAACCCGGGGTCTCGTACAATACGGGGAGTATTTCATGTTGGTAAATCGCCCTGAACTCTTCCATCTTGCCGGGCAAAAGGCGAATCGAGAGTACGCGAACATAAAGCGCCTCAGGATTCCCGGACACTATACCCGGATCCCCCGGCGCAAGCGTTACGTTATATGCCTTGACTGAAGGCTCCTCGGTGACAGGGACATACTCAATCCTCTGATCCTCGCTTAGTTTCACCTTCCACTCCGACGTTTCCGCGAGGAAAGGCGTGAGCGAATCGAGCAACTCGGAGTATGTCCCACTTTTCACGTATTCTTCCGCGGCGGAAGCACTTTCCCACAATGTCATGGACATGCACTCATCGAGGTTCCCCGCGCTCTGAACAAGGCTCGCGAACCGGCACCCATTAGTTTTACCGAGCCTTGGAATTACTTCCTCCCTGTACTTCTTACTCAGCTTGTCAATGCCGTCCCGCTTGACCTGCATCTGAACGAGTCTCATAAACATACGTCATCGCTCCCTTCCTCATTAGCAAGTACACCCTTCTCCGAAACAATCCGACGTAGTTCCGTCTTTCGACAACTACCGATTTTCAAACTCCTGTCTCCAATTGGCGACGAGAGTCAATGGCGAAGGAATGCTTTTCCCGTTCGGGACCTCAGCAAGCACGTTTTTCCCGGACCGGTCGATATCGAGGAGTGTCGTAACTTGCATCGTGGTACTGAAAACAGGATAAGGCCTTCCAGGCGATATGGAAGCTCCGGATTCATTGATATCGACGCCCATGATTTTATTGTCCTGCGTGAAGAAATAGAGCTTCTTGCCGCCGTCCATCCAATGCGGTGAGCCTCCGCCGTTTACGGAGATCTGCCATTTTCCGCTGCCGTTCTTAAATGGGACAACGTAGACCTGGGCTTTACCAGACTCGTCGGAGACATACGCGACCCACTTCATGTCGGGGGAAAACACGGCGTTGCCTTCATTGAAGTTCGTGGACAAAAAATCTTCCGGCGTCACGCTCGCGCCAAGCGAAAGCACCACGATGTCGGAACCGCTGTTCTTCTGAGCAAAGTCATTGATACTCGCGAGCGCGTATTTGCCATCCGGTGAAAAAGCGGTGACAAATTTCGTTTTGTCCGATTTAAACAGGAGCGTGCTCGTGCCCGACCCGTCGGAGTTCTTTACAAATAAGTCAAACGCTCCCCCGCTACGGTTGGAGCTGAAGGCTATTTGCTTCCCGTTCGGGGTCCATACCGGTATCACGTCAGCTGCCTGCGAGAACGTCAGCCTGGTCAACACATTTCTCGCCATGTCGTAAGTCCATATGTCGATGTTCTTCTGGGTAACATCGTAACAATCGAAGGCTATCTTCGTGCCGTCCGGGGAAAACGACGCGAAGTCCCAAACATGTCTGTCGAACAAAGGTTTTACTGCGTTTCCCGAGAGGTTGAACAGCACAGTTCTGTCATTTTGCGATGTGGTCTCTTCGTAGATCAGCGTTCCGCGAGTCGACACTGAGTATGTTCCCGAGATCCTGACGTCGAAGTACTGGACATTTTGCGCAATCGACCTGGAATCACCGGAGAAGTCAAGGCTTCCAAGATCAAATTTCCTGGCCAGAAGTATCGACTGGCTGACGTAGAAAAGAGAGCCGTCGGCGTAGTGCGAATTTGAAGAGACGTTCACTATCTCTTTAGGCTTGCCGCCTCCCAGGGAGGAGACATAAATTCCATCCGCCGCGCTCGAACCCGACTGGCTATGCTGCGTTGAGTAGAGGAAATGCTTTCCGTCCGGGAGGAAATATGGCCACCTGAGACTGAGCGTATTGTCCGCGGGTTTGATTAATTCTTTCGGCTCGCCGCCCGTTTCCGGAATCTCGAAAAGGCCGGATTCCGGGGTCGGCGAGAAAATGATTACTCCCTTCTTGCTCCACGATCCCCCTCTTCCGGATTCAGCGTTACACAGCGCTACCGAAATTCCGTCGTCCAGAGAAAGCTTCATTAGTTTCTGGTTCGCGAAATACGCGATGTACTTACTATCCGGTGACCAGAATGGATACACTGAGTTGGTCACGTCTGCCAAAGGCCGGGCAGCCAGCGAATTGACGGGCCTTACCCAAAGTTTGGTATTTCCCGATGAATCGACCGCGACGAACGCAATGATCTTCCCGTTCGGGGAAATCGCGATATTACTCCCTTCCTGGTTGTCCAGTGTGGCGCTTGGCGGCGGGAGGATTGTCGCCTTTATTTCCTGGCCCGCCACATCCCTGTGACCGAAAATGGAGAAAAAGGCCAGGAGTAAAGTGGAGAGGAGCAGAACGACTGAGATGGACCAGAACGTTTTCGGATTGACCAGCAGGCGACGAAACGAACCCCGGGCCAGAGTACCGCCGGCGTCGTCCGGTTCAAAGTTGGCGAGAGGAAGAGAACCGGAAGAAGAACGGCTGGTCTCATTCCTGAACGGCTCGCGTACGCTCGACATCCGGCTAACCCGCTGTCTGCCGGAGTCACGTTTGAATCGCTTCAGATCTTTCGACAACTCGCGCGCCGACTGGTATCTCT
>JAJYGB010000474.1 GCA_021785235.1 Bacteroidota bacterium | reverse complement strand
CCTTAAGCTCTTTTTGCCGCAACTTCATAAGGCCTCTCGATTTCCAGTACCGGCGATTGCTTCTCTCCAAGCTTCAGGTCGACCTTCTTCACGTAAACGTTGTAGTCCACCACTATGGAGGATGCGACGTAAATCGATGAGTAAGTTCCGGTGATAACACCGACCAACATGGCAAAGGCGAAACCTCTCGTTACTTCTCCGCCGAAGATGAGCAGGACAAGTAGCACTGCGAAAGCGGTGCCTGACGTAATGATCGTCCGGCTCAGTGTGTCGTTGATGCTCCGGTTCATCACCCTTATCAGATTCTCACCCTTATATATCTTAAGGTTCTCCCTGATCCTGTCGAAGATAACGACGGTGTCGTTCATCGAATATCCCACCAGCGTCAGGAAGGCGGCAACCATGGTCTGGTCTATTTGGAGATTGAGCCACGGCACGAACCAGCCGAAGATGGCCACTGCGCCGAGAGTTATAAGCACATCATGGAACAGCGCGATAACCGCCCCTACCGCGTAAATAAACTGGAATCTCAGCGAGACGTAAATCAGAATGGCGAGAAGGCTGTAGAAGATCGCAATGACCGCATCGCGACGCAACTCCTGACCTATTTCAGGACCGATCCTGTCGTCCTGGAGAAGAGTTATCTTGGTATTCGGAAAACTCCTTCTAAGCTCTCCCATTATCTCCTGGCTGGTGCTGGCCTTCGACTGCGATGCTTTCACGCGAATCAAGAGTTGGTTTGCAGAGCCGAAGGTCTTTATCTGCGAGTCGCCCTGACCGATCTTGTTCATCGCGGATCTGACCTCTCCGATGCCCAATGCCGGAGCGAACTGCAAGGTTAGCTCCTCTCCGCCGACGAAGCCGATGCCGTAATTAAGACCCCGGAATGCCATGGTGATCAAGCCTATGAGGATAAGACTCGAAGATACCATGTACCAAATGTGGCGCTTGCCGATAAAATCGACGTTAGTCCTCGGGAAGAAACGCATTAAATCTCCAATCTTAAACTTTAAATTCTAAGCTTTGAATTGAGAATTCAAAATCAATAATTCAAAATTCCGACTTAACCGAAATTAATGGTCGTCGCACCACGCTCGATCATGATGTCGAAAATGACGCGCGTGATAACGATGGCGCTGAAAAGCGACGCTACGATACCGATCATAAGCGTGAGCGCGAATCCCTGGACCGGGCCTGTCCCGAACTGATAAAGGATTGCTCCGGTGAAGAGCGAAATTATGTTAGCGTCGAAAATCGCGGTGAACGCTTTCGAGTAGCCCTGGTCGATGGATGCCCTTAGCGTCTTCCCTGTTGCCATCTCTTCGCGAATACGCTCGTAGATAAGCACGTTGGCATCGACCGCAACTGCAATAGTTAATATCATACCTGCTATACCCGGCATGGTCAGCGTTCCGTGGAATGCCGCCAGTACTCCGAGTATGAAGAAAATATTTATCAGAAGGGCGAAATCGGCCAAAAGACCTCCCGTCCGGTAATAGAATCCCATGAAGAGAATTATGAGCGCTATACCAATAATTCCAGATGTGATTCCGTTCCTGATGGAGTCGGCGCCAAGCGAAGGACCGACGTTCCTCTCCTCGACGATGTCCACAGGCGCGGGGAGCGCGCCGGCACGAAGGACAATCGCCAAAAGATTTGCCTCGTCCATGTTTGCCATGCCTGAAATCTGCGAATTGCCTCCGCTGATCTTTGACCGAACAACGGGGGCGGAATAGACGGCGTTGTCAAGCTCGATCGCTACTCGCTTGCCGATATTGGCGCCGGTAATCTGCGCCCACTCCCTCGCTCCCTCGGAATTCATCGTCATGTTGACAACCGGAGAATTTGAAGTTGGGTCAATCTGCGCCTGCGCGTTGGTAACCACGCTACCGGTCAGCAGAGGTGTCTTGTTAACCACATAAAGTCCGAAATATTGCTGTCCCTGCGCGGTAACTTGCGGCCGGGCGCTGTATAGGAACTGGAAATTCGAAGGGATGACCCGTTTCACATCGGGGCGCTCCAATATCCTATCCAACTGATCTTTGTCGGTTCCTGCGACGTACGCGTCTCCCGTCTGAGAATTCACTCTGACGAGCGCGAAGAAGGGGTGTTTCTTCGCGAATTCTGCGGCCGTCATCGTCGTATCGGAAGAGGATGTCGTATCGTTCGACGCGAGTGAATCAGGCTTCCCTGCCATGACGTTGTCGATTGCCTGAAAAACTTTAACGACAACATCTTCAGGCTGCAAGAGTTTGAACTCGAGGAGCGCCGTGCCTTGGAGAAGCTCTCGGACTTCTGCCTCGTTGCTGACGCCCGGCAATTCGACGATAAACCTCGTATTCCCCTGCTTCTGGATCGACGGTTCTGAAACTCCGTACTGGTCGACGCGATTCCTGACGATTTCCATCGCGCGGTCGACCGCGGTTTTTGTCTGCTCGGTCAAATAGGACATCACCTGGCTGTTATCGTCCCGGATGTCTCCATAATATCGGCTGAGACGGATGTTCCTGCTCGTGCAAGCCTGCTCTAAAGCGGTCAGAGGATCAGCGTTATTATTCTTCACCTCGGAGGAGACCTGCTGCATTATCTCGTCAAAAGTCTGGTCTTTGTTCTTGGCCATATCCTCGAGCATCTTCACGACATTGACCTGAAGGACGATGTGCATTCCGCCCTGAAGGTCAAGACCGAGCTTTATACGTTTCAGCTTTACGCTGTTTATCTCTTTCGCGTTCGCGTCGTAGTAGCGCAGGCTGTCGGCCGAGAAAACCTGATCCAAACTGTCGAGGTATTCCTGCCTAAGCGAGTCCGGTACCGATGCCAACGGGTGCGCCTTTAAGTACGTCATTAGTTTCGGCGTTCCGGATAGCTGCTCAAGTTTCTTATCGTAGGCCCCACTCTGGTAGGTTGGGTAAAGGTAATAGAGCGTGAGCGCTATTGCAGCAATGATGAGGATGATCCTAAAGCGATTCTTTCGCAAAAAATTCCTCCGGAGTTTGAAATTTAAAATCCCGAACAAAACCCCGCATCACGGGGAAATGCCAAGTAATGCTTCCCGCTCAAGCGAGACGGGCCCCGAGCGAAACGGCATAAGCTCCGCCCGGGCGAGGTAAAATGTTGACAAAATCGCTTTCAATATATCAACGCTTAGAGTTAAAATCAATTTACGAAAGGCGCGATTGAAGCGAGCACACACTTAAGCAGAAGGTAAATACTCACTTCGTATTTTCCCGCGCTTGGCTTGAGGAAAGCGTAATACGGGGCGCTTCTTTAAAGGGAGTTGCGGTTTTCCGCCGATGACTCGATAGGGCGGCGAAAACAGGATGTTCGCGGAAGTTAATCGACGCTACCGCTAATCTGAGCCAGGTGATGTTCCATATGTTCAACATACTCTGCAATCAGATCTTCCAGTCGAACCGGATCTCCGCTGCCAACACGACAAGTGGCATCGAGTTTCTCAGGAGGAATGTTCGCGACAACGTGCGCAAGGTGAAGGTTATACGCGCTCCACAGGTCCACGAGGAGCGCCCAACTTTCATCGGCGTAATCCTGAACCTCGACCCAATCGGTCTGGACGTATTCTGGGAAGTCTAATTTGTCGTCGAGCTGGGCGCGCACAAACCGCTGGTGGTTGTTGCTCGCGGAATCAATCAGGTGTCCCAGTATTTCTTTCCTGCTCCACTTACCAGGCGAAAGAGGCGAACTGGCAGCCTGTTCTTTCATAGCTAGGAGCCTGACGTGCTCGCGTTCCTCGATACTCAGAATGATCTCACTGAAATCGGGCGCCATATATCCTCCTAAGCATTTATCTGACAGAACGCAGACAAAACATCAACCGCGTCATCCAGCCTCTCAGCTTTTACAAGGAGATAGTCCGTAGCAAATGTTGAGAGCGTGAAAACACTTATCCCGGCCTCGGCGAGAGGCGCGGTGAGAGAAGCGATGACACCTGTCATGGCCAGGTCAAGTTGCCCCTCAACCATGAACGCGCGCCATCCTTTCACCGCTTTCACATCCGGAGGGACTACTGTCTCATCACAGACGATGGAAATCTCCTCAGAAGAGGCGGTAATCGAACTAAACTGCGATCCGCGCAACGCCCATTCCGGCACCGGTGTGTTTTTTTCCAGCCTGCAAATTGCGAACGTCTGAGGTAAAACCGACAACCTGAGATTCAATTTATCGGGCATAATCTTTTCATTAACCGGTTTCTTTTCCTATTCATTCTTGCGCCGAGATTTTGGCAAGCGCACGTTCTGTGCCCGCCAGCATCGCAGCTGGACTTATGTTGTCACCTGTCGCGTTCATCATCCACACATCCGGGGCAACGTTCCCATACGTTGCCATGCGTTCAAACTCCGAACCGATATTCCCGGCCTTCTTCATTTGATCCTCGATTTGATAAGCGATGATATGGCCGATTGGGTAGTCCGGTAGATACAGGAAACTGTCGATCATATGCGAATAGACCGCAAGCAGCGGCACATCCTTCTTGTTGAAC
>JAJYGB010000299.1 GCA_021785235.1 Bacteroidota bacterium | reverse complement strand
ATAGCTGATGAGTTTGCTGTCCACCTGGCTGGCCGGATCGGCGTTGCCCACCATCGTCGTCGCGCCAGCCGTCGGCAGGTCCGAGACGGTGTTCGAGAGCGCGGGGTAGAGCGACCCTTCCTCGATCTTGAGCCCATCGTCGCCCGTCGCGCGCTCGATCCAGCGCAGGACGCCATAGCCATGCGCGTGGACGGGATCATCGTCTCGATCACCCAGGAAACAAAAGACAGTGCGATATTCGAAAAGGTCGTCAGCCGGAACGTACCGCTGGTCTTCATGGACAGGGTGCTTCAGATGAACGGGACAAGCCAGGTGACGGTCGATGACAAAGGCGGTGCCATGAGGGCAATCGAGCTCGCGATCAGCAACGGCTACACGAAGATTGCACACATAGGCGGCTATAAAGAAATAAACATCGGTAGGAACAGGTATGAAGGTTTTGCGGAAGCGATGAGGAAGCACGGGTTGCCACTTCAGCCGGAATGGGTAATCCACGGCGGCTTCGGAGAAGACGACGGCTACCAGGGTTTCATGAGAATTTACAAGAGCGGGAAAATGCCGGAATTCATCTTTGCGGTGACCTACCCTGTCGCGCTCGGCGTGTACGCGGCTGCCAGCGACGTAGGAGTGAGAATACCCGATGACCTTGACATAATCTGTTTCGGAAGTGCCAGCATAAACAAGTTTCTCAAACCTGCTCTCAGTTATGTCGATCAGCCGACCCGTACACTCGGCAAGGCTGCCCTCGACCTTGTGCTCGAGCACGTTCGCGAATCGGAAGACTATCAGCCGAAACATGTGGAAGTGCCCACGGAACTGGTCATCCGCGATACCTGCATCAAGAAAAAACTCATTCTTGATTCCGCTGCCAAATAGAGCCCTCACGTCCGGCGTCTCATCCCGAGCTTTGCCGGAGTAATCTCACCGCGCGGATGACCGTTCGGCAGTCTTCCCTCCAATGTAATTCGCGTCCGGTTATCGTTACCGGTTTCCCAAGCATGTATGCGGCGGTATTTTTAGGTTTTGTGTTGGCCATTAATCGGTTAAATTTGAAAAAACAATGATATGAAAAGAGAAGAAATTGTCGGGAAGATAATTGAGGGCGGCGCAGTTGCAGTCGTAAGGCTTAAAGATCCCTATAAGCTCATCAAAGTGGCGGAGGCGATTTATCGCGGCGGAGTGCTGGGTCTGGAGATAACGATGACCGTTCCGAATGCCATAAAGGTAATCGCGGAGGCGAGCAGGGAAATCGGAAGCTACATGAACGTCGGAGTCGGTTCTGTACTCAACGCCGAGACTGCACGGAAGGCGATCGATGCAGGGGCAAGATATGTGGTGAGTCCGATCTATAAAAAGGAGATCATCGACGCCGCACACGAGAGCGACGTGCCGGCGATGCCGGGCGCGTTCACTCCGACTGAAATCCAAACCGCTTATGAATCCGGTGCAGACATCGTGAAAGTGTTTCCCGCCGATGTCGTTGGTATGGCGTTCTTCAAGGGTGTCCTTGCCCCGATGCCGCACTTGAAACTAATGCCGACGGGAGGAGTGACGCTGACGAATGCCGGAGACTGGCTGAAAGCCGGTGCCTGCGCCGTGGGCGTCGGAACCGCGCTGCTCGACAAGAAAGCCATCGAAGCGGAAAACTATAAGGCCCTGACTGAAAATGCGATAATCCTGATGGAAAGTATAGCTGACGCACGACAGGAAACGAAGACTGCATAATGGCTGAATCCCGAACAATTACAGGTAGTTCAAATGGCTGATAAAGTTGTCACGATGGGTGAGATAATGCTGAGGTTGTCCACCCCCGGGTATTCAAGGTTCGTCCAGTCGCAGCAGTTCGACGTAAATTACGGCGGCGGCGAGGCTAATGTCGCGGTGTCTCTCGCCAATTTTGGCCTGGACAGTTACTTCATTTCGAAGATTCCCAAACACGAGATCGGCCAGTCGGCTGTAAACAGCTTGCGTCGTTACGGCGTCAAAACGGACTACATCGTTCGCGGAGGCGACAGGCTCGGAATTTACTTTCTCGAATCGGGCGCAAGCCAGAGAGCCTCGAAAGTAATTTATGACAGGGCGAACGCCGCGGTAACGGAGCTCGGGAAAAGCGACCTCGACTGGGACAAAGTTTTCTCCGGCGCGAAGTGGTTTCATTGGACCGGGATTACACCGGCTCTCGGAACGAAAGCGCAGGAAGCCCTGAAAGCGGCGTGCGTGGCGGCGAAGAAGAACGGGGCTACGATCAGTGCCGACCTGAATTACAGGGCGAAACTCTGGACCACGAAGGAGGCACAAGCCGTGATGGTGCCGATGATGGAGTACGTCGACGTCTGCATCGCGAACGAGGAAGATGCCGAGAAGAGTCTCGGCTTTCAGGCGGGCACCACGAATGTCGAAAGTGGGGAGCTGGATGAAAAAGGTTATTTCGAACTCGCCCGAAGGCTGAAGGAAAAATTCGATTTCAAGACAGTTGCGATTACTCTGCGTGAGAGTTTCTCTGCATCCCGCAACGGCTGGAGTGCAGTGATGCACGACGATAAAGAATGCAGGCAGGCGTACCGTTCAAAGCGCTACGATGTGCAGATTGTCGACAGGGTCGGCGGAGGCGATTCGTTCGCCGGAGGTTTGATTTACGGTCTGCTGAACATGACCGATACGAGACAGGCGCTGGAATTCGCCGTTGCGGCTTCGTGTCTCAAGCAGACAATTCCAGGTGATTTCAATTTCGTATCGGTCGACGAAGTTGAGAAGCTCGCCAAAGGTAGCGGGTCGGGAAGAGTCGACAGATAGACAGAAATCCACCGGCTCCGCGATCTGATCGTTCGGTCGCGACTACTGGAGATGCAGGATGCGGTTCTTAAAGAAAGCCGTCGTTTTCTTCTTCGCGCTCGCAATTTGCGGTTCCCAATCCGGCAGAGTACAGACCGGCACACGGGAACCCGGTGGCCCGTGGGTCCCGGACAGCGCGGGCAAAACTTACAGGAACCCGGTGATATTCGCGGATTATTCGGACCCTGACGTGTGCAGGAGAGGAGACGATTTCTATCTGGTCTCCTCAAGCTTCAACCAGGTTCCCGGCCTGCCGATCCTCGAATCGAAGGACCTCGTCAATTGGAAAATCATCGGTCACGCCCTCCTTCGCCTTCCACCTTATGACCACTACGATTCTGTGCGCCCGGGCGACGGCGTTTGGGCTCCCGCGATCCGATTCCATGACCACAAGCTCTACGTCTACTATCCCGATCCCGACTTCGGCATTTATCTGGTCACGGCGAAGAAGGCGGCCGGCCCATGGTCCGATCCGCTCCTGGTCCAGGCGGGGAAAGGACTGGAAGATCCCTGTCCTTTTTGGGATGACAATGGCCAGGCTTATCTGATACATGCCTATGCCGGGAGCCGTGCCGGTATTAAGAGCGTGCTCGTTCTGAACAGGATGAGCCCGGATGGCACAAAGCTTCTCGATGACGGTGTGATTGTTTACGACGGCCACGGCATCGATCCGACGATTGAAGGACCAAAACTCTACAAACGTAAGGGCTACTATTACATTTTCGCGCCTGCGGGCGGCGTGACAAACGGCTGGCAGGTTGTCCTGAGGTCGCAGCATATTTACGGTCCGTATGAAAGACGGGTGGTGCTTCACCAGGGAAGGACAAACATCAACGGTCCTCACCAGGGAGTGTGGATCGAAACGGCGCGGGGCCAGTCATGGTTCATCCATTTCCAGGACAGAGGAGCTTACGGGAGAGTCGATCTTCTTGAGCCGATGATGTGGAAAGACGGGTGGCCGCTGATAGGTTCGGCCGTAAATGGTGACAGCGTCGGTGAACCGGTGTATTCCTTTGCAAAGCCGGATGTGGGAAAGTATCCCGTCGAAGTACCTCAGACCTCTGATGAGTTCAACGGTACCAGTATCGGATTACAGTGGCAGTGGCAGGCGAATCCAGGACCGACATGGGCATTTCCTTCCGGCAGTCTCGGCTACATGCGTCTCTACGCGCAAAAACTTCCGGACGGTTTCAGGAACTACTGGACCGTTCCCAACATATTGTCCCAGAAATTTCCGGCGGAGGCATTCACTGCCACAACGAAGCTGCGCTTCTCGCCGAAATCAGACGGAGACCGGGCAGGATTGATAGTGCTTGGTTCCAGCTATGCCTACATCTCGTTAGTCAGGAAGTCCGGCGAAATCTATTTGACATTTACCACGTGCGAAGGAGCCGACAGGGGAAACCCTGAAGATGAAAAAGCGATCACCAGGGCTTCAGATTCGTGGGTTTATCTGAGGGTTTCGGTCACTGCCGGAGCGGTTTGCAGTTTCAGTTACAGTTTTGACGGGAAACAATTCCATTACATCGGTGAAGATTTCCTCGCGAAGCCCGGTCGCTGGATCGGCTCGAAGCTCGGCATCTTCTGTACGAGCACGACAAGGATGAATGATTCGGGATGTGCGGACTTCGAGTGGTTCAGGGTTAGATGAGCCATTCGTGTAGCGT